>CAMOJP010000014.1 GCA_946617165.1 uncultured Bacteroidales bacterium | reverse complement strand
GTTCGATATACGTTAGATATTTGCCTGAGACAAGGCTAAGATAAGACTGAGACAATAACATGGATATGGAAAAAATATATTACTCTATTCAGGAAGTGAAGGAGATGACCAATCTACCTGTTTCTACTTTGCGTTATTGGGAAACACAGTTTAAGCAGCTCAGCCCACGTAAGGATGGACATGGAAATCGGTATTATACCATGCAGGATATTGAGTTGATCAAGCAAATAAAGTATATACGCGATGAACTTAAGATAACACGTATTGAGGCTATTCAAACCGAACTGAAGTCCGGTTCCAGAAAATCAGATATCCGACAACGGGCAACTGATATCTTGGAGCGTGTAAGAAATGAACTCGTCGAAATTAAAAATCTTATATGAAACATATTAATTGGAAAGTACTCATACCTTATTGTGTCGCAATTGTAGCCTTCGTGGCTTTTGCGATGTTGTATTGTATGCCTGTTTTGCAAGGAAAAGTATTGCACGCGGGCGATGTCATCAACTGGCAAGGCGCTGCTCATGAGGCGCAAGAGTTCCAAAAAACGAACGGATATAGCCCCTGGTGGACAAACTCTATGTTCGGCGGCATGCCGACATACCAAATAACAGGTAAGCTTGCATCAAACAATGTCCGAATGACGCTCGAGAATATCTCACACCTTGGCTTTAAGGGAGATGCGCAAGTAATAGGTATTCTCATCGGCTATTTATTGGGATTCTTCCTCATGTTGTTATGTTTCGGCATTAATCCATGGCTATCCATTATAGGTGCTTTTGCGCTAACTTTATCTACCTATTTCTTGCTGATTATTCCGGCTGGACATATTACAAAGGCTTTGGCGATTGGGGCCTTGGCTCCATTTATTGGAGGTGTATATGCTATCTTCCGCAAGAATTATTATCTTGGCGTTCCGCTTGCACTTATATTTGGTTTTATCAGTCTTACTGTGCATCCGCAGATGACGTATTATATGGCAATGCTTTTAGGTGTGATGATCTTGACGGAGTGCTATATCTACATCCGTGAAAAAGATTTCAAATGGCTTGGTATCAATGTGGCCATCCTTATTGTCTGCGCGCTGCTTATTTACGGTACCAAACTCTCATGGTTCAAGATGAACAATGAATACCTGGCAGAAACGATGCGAGGTGGGCATTCGGAGCTGACACAAGAAGACCGGGAAGAAAAAAAGCAAACAGGTTTGGATATTGACTATGCGACTGCATGGTCGTATGGAAAATTAGAAACACTCAATCTAATGATACCGAACCTTATGGGCGGAGCAAGTGGGTATAATGTAGGAGAGAAGTCTGTGCTGTACAAGGAACTGGTGCAAGCGCGTGTCCCTAAAGCAAGTGCAAAGCAGTTCTGCCAATCGGCTCCGACATATTGGGGAGAGAAAGCTTTCACTTCGGGACCGGTGTATATAGGTGCTATCATCTGCTTCCTTTTTGTCCTCGCACTTATTATAGTACCGGGACCTTACAAATGGGGATTGCTGATTGCCACAATCTTCTCAATACTGCTGGCTTGGGGACGTAACTTCATGCCGCTGACACAGTTCTTCTACGATTATTTCCCGATGTACAATAAGTTCCGCGCAGTAGAATCAATCCTTGTAGTAGCAGAGATAACAATACCCTTACTTGGTTTCCTCGGCTTACAACGTCTGCTTAGCGCAGAAGACAAAAAACAATTCCGCACACCTATATATATATCTGCGGGAATTACGGCCGGACTATGTCTTATTTTGGCACTCTTTGGAGGAGCGATGTTTGACTTTACTTCTTCCTACGATGCTTCATGGAAAGGACAAGTGGGCAATGATATATATAGCATGATTATCGACCAACGTGCTGCCATGCTCAAATCAGACGCTTGGCGGTCGTTTATCTTTATCGTCCTTGCTGCAGGTACACTTTATATCTATACATTGACCGATAAGATGAAGGCTTCTTATGTCTATGCCTTTTTCGCGGTATTAGTGTTGATAGATATGGTTCCTGTCAATAGACGTTTTTTTGGAGACAAGGATTTCGAGACCAAAAAGAACACCGACCGCTATTTTGCTATGCAGCCTTGGGAGGAACAGATTTTGCGCGATAAAGAATTAGATTTCCGGGTTATCAATGTGGCTGCTAATACTTTCAATGATGCGCGCACATCGTACCGCCTCAAATCAATAGGCGGATACTCTGCTGCTAAACTGCGTCGTTACCAAGATTTGATAGATGCACATATCAGCCGTAATAATATGCAGGTGTTGAATATGCTCAATACCAAGTATTTCATTACGCGCAACGGCGTACAACTCAATCCACAAGCTTTTGGTAGTGTATGGTTAGTTGATAATGTTACTTTCGTTGACACTCCCGACGAAGAGAGCCAAGCACTTTGGACTTTAGACCTGAGACACCACGCTGTAGCGGACAAACGATTTGAGACTGCATTAACAGGTGCCGGTGATGCAACTCCTTCAGATGCGATACAGATGACATCTTATGCGCCGAACAGATTAGATTACACAACCGCTCTCGCAGAACCACGCGTGGCTGTTTTTTCAGAGATTTACTATCCGCACGATTGGCATCTATACGTAGATGAAAAAGAAGTTCCTCTTGCTCGCGTTAACTATATGCTCCGTGCTGCTGTTATTCCGGCTGGAGAACACAATATCCGAATGGAGTTTAAACCAAGTGCACTTACGACAGACAAGTGGTCTATGGCTTGTGTGATATTGCTGCTGTTGATTAGTATGGGGTTAGTAGCTTATCCGTTCTGTAAAACTTGTATGCATGCAAGAAAGGCTTGACTGGATTGATGCGGTTAAGGGCACCTGCTTGATATTAGTAGTTATTGCACACCTCTGGCGTCCTTGTCCTCAATGGGTACACCTGTTGACAGGTGGGTATATGCAAGTGTTCTTCATAATGGCGGGCCTCACAAGTTCCGTAAGCGCAAAAACATTTCGTAATCAAGTCGCGCAAAAGAGCATACGACTTGTATTGCCCTATTGTTTTTACGGTATCATCCTCCTTCTCTTAGGTGCAATATTACCTAAACATATGGATTTGGGAAATGGTTTGTTAGGACTGTTATATGGTAGATACACTCTCTTTCCTCCGTCTATAGAACCGAATATATCTCTATTAAAGGCATGCGGATATTTATCACCGCTGTGGTTCTTACCGTGTATCTATGTTTCTTACATCCTTTTGGCTTGGTATGACCGTGCACGATACCCTGAGATGATTGTGGCTATGGCGGTTATAGTGGGAATAATATCCCCGTTATTTCCAATACTAATGCCCTGGAGTATCGAGATGTCCTGTGTAGGTTTCTTGTTGATGTTGTTAGGACGGGCATTACGTCCTATCTTACTTAATTCATCCGAACAAGGAAAACATGAACTATGGGGGCAGATTGTATTGGTGATAGGATGTATGGGAATCTATATCGCAGCTTGGCTTTTGGACGGACCGGTTAATATGTCCATAAGCCAAATGGGTAATACAAAGATATTCTTCCCTTTGCAAGTAGTATTCTTTTGCTTGTTAGGTGGTAGCGAAGCGATAGTTCTTTCCATTCTATTCAAAGCGATACAAACATCAATCATAACGCGTAGTGTAGCCTATATCGGCAGACAAGCGTTAAGGTTACTTTGTATTCATCTTTTTATTGGAGAGGCAGTCTATTACCTGTTTGCGGGACGAGATGTCCCAATGGTCGTGACTTTTGCCTGTGCGTTAGCTGTCATCCTCCTTATTAATTATGTACTGGATCGCTTGCCATGGAAAAAAGTCCTCGGGTGACATTTCTTCTAAAGAGAACTAATTTCCATCCTTTGTTAGGCGAACAAAGAAGTGTATAGCAAACTAATAAGATGATAGTGGCGCACCATTTACAGAGTTCAAAAAATAGACGCTTGATATATTTATTAGTACTGATTGCAAGTGTCCGCTGTCGCTCGCTTACACCTATTTGATATGTAAGACGGTCAAAGTAATCGCGTTCTAACTTCTTCTGTGGGATAATATGATGGAGAATCATATTAGGCAGGTATATAAAACGCATACCTTGTGACTTCATCTTGTCGAAAATATCTTTTTCTTCTGCTCCCATGAGGTTATTCCCTTTGCGTCCTAAAGCCGTATTAAAGAGTCCGACCTTTTGAAACACAATGGCACGATATGCAGCATTACCTCCACCGGGATATCGTTCGCCGGGGAATGGGCGTTCTTTGTCTCCAAAATATAGATAGCCGCAAAGCAATTCTTTGGTAAATCGCGTCATCCACTTGGGCTCTTCCGTTTCGTACAATGGGATAATAGGTCCACCTACCGCACTTATCTCAGGGTGTTCTATCATATATTCGTATATGGTCGTAAGATACCAAGAATCCACGAGTGCATCATCATCTACATACACAAGAATATCGCCCTTTGCTTCTTTAATAGCCTTATTACGTGCAGCAGATAGGCCTTGCTCTGTCTCTACGCAATAGTTAAACTGCACATCTTTATGTGCTTCGGCAAATGCCTCACAAACGCCACGCGTGTTATCTGTGCAGTTATTGTCTACCACCACTATCTCGTACTCGCTCTTTGCAAGGTCGTTCGCTGCGATACTTTCTAATAGCGGACCTATATATTTCTCACGATTATACGTGCAAATAAGAACACTTAACATATTATAACCTTATCCATTCTTGAGGCAACATTGACTCGCGATACCGAATATTGGCGGCATCGTCAACATAATACTTCTCCGGTGCAACAACTATCTTGTTAGGATTGGTATTGAGCCAGGCTCCCCACCAACTGAACGAACTGTTAGCAATAATATTATGTTTGCAGTAGGACATTAGTCGTAGGTCGTTATATGACTCCGAGCCTTCGTTGATATTCACCAAAAGAGCATTTTCCATATCCCCGAATTGTTCACGAGCCCATACAACATCATCGGAGAAGATAAAATATTGCGGCTCGGGAATAGTCTGCTCTATAATCTTTATAGCTTGGTTATACCATTCTATCGTCGGATGCCAAAAGATATCTGCATTATTGCCTATAAGATAATCACCGCGACGGATATGTATCGCCACAGACTCACAGCGCTCTATCTCACGAATAATGCGACGGTTCTCTACGTTTGCCGGTGTGCGGAATATAAATGCTTGGAACAGATCCTCGCGGTAAGATTCAAATAAGTGATAATCAGGAAAATATCCAAAGAGTACTTGCTCTTTTAGTTGCAGCTCTGAAGGAAGGAATACGTATTTCCCAACATTTGGCTTCTCATGCTTGCGACACCATTGAGCAATTTTGGGTAGTATCTTGACTTCCCATTTATTCCCGCTAACAAAAGTTAATTGCTCATTTAAGCGGAAGATGTTCAGCTCATACGGACGACACCATTCGCGATTGTTATAGACATCAAAGAATGATGTATCTATCACTAAAGGTTCGTTCAAACGGCGTGCTGTTGCATATGCTGCGGCATATTCAAACATTTGATTTCCTAAACCGCCTTGTAGTATTACTCGTATCATAATCTGTCACGCATTATTAAATGGTATAGCGTCATAAATATTTTTAATTGTCCCCACCGCTTACCTTTAGCGAGGGTGAAGATAATTCGATTGACAGTAGTCAGTCCTTTACCGGAGTGCGTAAGACTCTCCTCATATACATCCGTCACCACTTTCCACCCGTCCCGGTCAGAGTTCTTGATCAGGGACGCCAAACTGCGTTGCTTTAAAACAGCAACCACATCTCGAAACTCTTCTTTGTCCGCAAAGAATGTTGTAAGTATATCGTCAGCCCGGTAATGACTTTCGATTGCAGAGCGGCTTAAGTTATGGACATAGGAATTTTGGTTGCGAGTCTCATAGAAATATAGTGGTGAATGCAGCATTACAACCCGTTTCGCTAAATAGAGTAGTCTGGGCGTTACGGCATAGTCTTCTGCTAAACGAATCTTTTCGTCACTTCGTATTCCTGTTGTGTCTAATAAAGCTTTGCGGTAGAACTTATTCCAGTGGGCACATTTCTCGGTATGTTGTAAGAGGCGACAGATATAATCCACCTTATTGTAATAATTGACTTGCTCTTCACGAATTCCGCTTTTGGTCACTATATTCACGTCACATATAACGATATCCGCTTGGTGTTGTTCCGCCGTATCGACAAACTCTTTAACGGCATTTGTGGCGATATAATCGTCCGAATCCACATGCCATATATATTCGCCTGTGGCATGAGTGATACCGGTGTTGCGAGCGGCAGAGAGACCTTTGTTAACAGGGTGATGAATAATACGTATTGCGTCAACGCGTTGCGGGTAGCGTTTTATCACTTCTGTGAGAATGGCAATGGACTTATCCTGTGTGGCATCATTGACGAAGATATATTCAATATCCTCGTACGTTTGTTCAAACAGACTTACTGCGCAGCGTTCAATCCACTTCTCTACGCCGTAAATAGGCACTATGATACTAACTTTGGGCATTAGTCGTAAAACTCTATTTTATTAGAATGAACAACACGTTTCTCTTGTGGCGGAATTTGCATATAATCGCCATATTGGGTTTGTAGTATCTTATGAGGACATTGGGGGCCGAATACTTTTAGTCCCTCAAATTCAATCTCTTTCACGGGAAAAACGTCGTTATAATCATATTTTATAGTGGTTGTCCAACCATATTCGACTGCTATGATGTTTGTGGGGATAAACTTATTGATAAAACGAGTTATAGCCACTAAACATTTTGCAATAGGATATACCAAATAGGATAGTAATGTGTCTTTGGTATCTGCATAGTTACGAATCCCGCGGAAAGAATGGCCATATATGTAATCTAAGAAACGCTTCCATTTCCAACATGGAATTTTCTCAAAAGGGAAAACATCAATGTATATGCCTGTATATTTGAGTTTATCGGAATAATCTTCCTGAAAAAAAGATTTTGTATCTCGTACTTTGGCAATTATCATCGGTAATCCTGAATCCGTTTTTTTGTCTTGCAGAACGTATTGTTTAGGTAGTTGTTCTTGCAATAATGCACGCAGGCGAGCATAATCTGTACGCAGTATTGATATGTCCAAATCATCATCCCAAGGAATAAAGCCTCCGTGACGGACGGCTCCTAATAGCGTTCCGGCTTCTATCCAATAGGGGATATTATTCTGGCGGCATATTGTATCTACAATTTTTAGAATCTCTAGCATTCTTAATTGGGCTCGGCGGAGTAACGAACCTGCCGGATTATATCTGCTTAAATCTTCCATCTCTTAATATTTCAGGTAATGCAAATTTTCTTCTTTTTCGAAATCTTCCATAATTTGTGTTATACATAATGAGACTTCCCTGCTTATATTGTTGAATTTTGACCGTTCAATAGAACTTAAAAATGATACTAATTCATAGCGGATACCTTCGCCTTCTAATTGATAAAAATATCGTTTATTATCTTCGGGATTCTCAAAACGTAGTTCAAAGTAATCAGTTTTCCACCACGGAGCAGGAACATATATATATCCCTTTGTTCCGGAAATAATCAATTCACCCTCTTTCTTGACACCTTTTCCGACATAAATTGTCGCTAATGCTTTGGGGTATGTAAACGAAATTCGGGTAAAATCATCAAAATGCAAGTCTTTATTGACGATGTGGCTATCTATTCGTGAGCAACTATAATGACATCCCAATAATGCGAATACAGGTAATAATGCGGTTGGTCCCCATGATTGTAGACTGCTCCAAACATGTTGCAATGATGAACTATCATTATAGTTAATGTCTCGTAGACTAGTACACGTGGCATCCACTGATACAACATCACCTATTTGTCCACTTTTCGCCAACAAAATCAAACGATTGAATGCAGTCGAATAAGCCGTTTTGATTCCATCCATTAATACGCAGTTCTGACGAATCGCTAATTCCAGTAATTCATTACATTCCGCTGAACTAAGTGCAATCGGTGACTCACATAGTACATGCTTATGCTTTAACAGGGCTAATTTGATTTGTTCATAATGCATTCGTGGATGAGAGGCAATATATACGGCATCTACACATTCCAGTAACTTTGCATAATCATTTAGTACCTTACAACTTTTCAACTCTTGGGATAGGAGCTGAGGAGAGGTCGTACATACACAGTTGATATTCAGACCATTGACAAAAGAGCTCTCGTTGGCTACTTTATTCATAATGGCATTATCGCTAATAATACCCATCTTCAATTCGCGTAACTCTGTACGTTTCTGTGAACTGGACACTCCCTGCGTGCGATCTAAATAGACTACTTTGCAATACTCGTTCAGGTAATCAAATTTACCCACCCAGTCTGAACCCACCGTAAAAATGTCAATATCGTAACGCTTGATATCATCTATTTTTTGACCATCATATTCTTCAACGATAACTTCGTCTGCTAATCCTGACTCTTTGATGGCCTCTATGCGCTCCATTAATGACTGCTTGACATTAATTTTGCCGCGTGCTTTGTCAAAATCTTCAGATGTAACGCCTACAATTAAATAATCGCCAAGCGCTTTTGCACGCTCCAAAAGTCTTTGATGACCAATATGAAACATATCGAATGTACCGTATGTGATAACCTTTATCATTTTTTGTAATATTGATTTATTGATTTTTCCAAGAATGCCAAAGATGCTTTTCTCTGGGTGCTTATATCTGTCAATCGTAACACCTCCGCTATCTTTGTGTCAGCTTGCTCACGCTTGAATACTCTAAACGGACGCTTGAATTGTATAGAGAATATCAATCCATGATAGGAATTAGTTACTACATATTCTGAATGTTTTATTAATGATAAAAACTCGTCAACTCCGGCATCATAACGCATTATATGTCCTTTGCTGGCATTTGAAGCACGCAAACTGATATCTACTAATTGGCACTTCATTTCCTTTGCTAATTGTTCTGCGTAGGAAAACATCTCTTCATTATATCTTCGTGCATATAGCAGAATATATGGCTCCTTCAATTGGCGAGTAGCGGTTATTTCATCGTACTCTTTCGCCTCCAATAGAAGAGTCGGATCTAATGTCTGCTTGATTGGAATATTGCAATGTGTTTTTAAATATGGCAATAGCACATGCTCTCTTATTCCAACTGCTTTGAAATTTTTCATTCGTTCTTGTAATATATCTAACGAGGCTTCATCAAAATGAGAATCTCCGAAACTAGCAGCATATGCTATCGTAAAACCTTTCCGCATCGTTTCATATTGTCCGAAAAAACCATCATCAAAGCCTTTGGTCTCATCAGTGCAAAAAATAGTATCGCTGCCACAGATAAATCCACACAAGTTCTCTTTTCCAATCTCTTTGTCAAAGTTCGTATAATCAAATCTTAATTTCGTCCAAGTTAATTGTTTTGCAAAGAACATATTAATCTTGTCATTGTTCGCTTGTATAGCTGGTAAACTGAGAATACATTCTTTTTGTGACTGTTCATCTTGATCCCACATGAGAGGAATGGGATTCAATATATTACATCGCATATGCGATTTCGGACAGTAGTCAATAACTACGGAACTATAACGCCCTTTACCCAATCGATTTACTACACGTGACAACGCCCACGTTTGCAATACCGAACCGTAGTTCGTAAAATTTCCATATTTGTTGTAACTTATGATACCAAATTTATCCATTTTACTTGTCTATTTCTAGCAATGCTGTTATAAATTGTTCCATAATGCTGCGCTCACCAATAGTTACGCGCAAGCATGTTCCGAACTTACCTACATTTGGATAGGACTTGACTAAAATCTTTTTTTCTTTTTTCATTCTCCGTACAATCTCATCTGCATCAGTGCGTGGTTTGATAAAAATGAAATTACCGGCATCGCCATGATGAGGATAACCGTTTTTATCCAATAATTCAATTAAATATTTGCGTCCGTCGTTAAACTTGAAAATAAGTTCTTCTATAATTTTCGGATTCTGAATAATCGCATCTGCAAAACGCATTGCAAATGCGTTCACATTATGAGGAGTACATAACTTTTGTATAATGCTTATTCCTTCTTGCCATCCCGCTACATAACCTAATCTACATCCTGCCATAGAAAATAGTTTTGAGAACGTTCGTGTTACAAAAACATGCTCATGATGCAAGGCGTAATTAATAAATGTCTTTGGGTAAAAATAATGATAGGCTTCATCAATTAATACTGTAATTTGTTGTTTTTCTGCATAATGCATGATGCGCTTAAATTCTTCTTCAGAATATACATTGCCCATCGGATTATTCGGATTAAGCAGAATTAACAATTCCGTATCTATCGTCATTGCTGCCAGTATGGATTCTGTTGACATGCTCAAATCCTCTTCATATGGCACTTTTATTAGGTTGCGACCATACATCTCGGAGTATACTTGAAACATGAAATAAGAGGGGACTACGCCAACTATACGGCCACCAGGCGAAGTGAACGCCTCTATAATATGGCGTATGCCTTCTGCGGAACCATTCACAAGACATAGATTTTGGATGCTCGTTCCCAAGTATTGTGCCAAATGGGTGGTGAATTCCAAAGTTTCAGGATATTGCGCTACAAATTGTGGCGTAATACCCGATAATACTTGCATAATAAACTTTTCTGGCAACCCCACTGGATTCTCGTTCAAATCCAGACGTAAATAGGCTTTCCGCTCATTCTGGTCAAAAATCCGGTACAAATGTTCAACATTCGGATTCAAGTAATACATATCTTATCTCCTCTTATTAAATATATTCCATAACAACATTTTTTGCCGATTCCCCCATACATATTTGTGAATCAATAGCCTTATGGAAGGTTTAGTGGCATATTTAGAAACAATCTCTTTGTAGGTGATGGCATCATCCCTTAAGTCTTCCAAACATACTTCACGGCGCTTGTTATATTCGATTGGTTTACGAAGCGGGGACTGGTATTTCACAGCTTCTTCATACTGCAAAAAATGTCCTTCCATAAAAGGCAACGCGTGGTTTAATGCTTCTTTACCTTTTTTGCTATTACAAATTATCAAAGAAGCTCCTCGATTGTGATTATACAACTCCGGACAAAACAAATGTACTCCCCATAAATCCCCTAATGATATATCCGCAACACGTTCTTTGGTCGCAAATGGACACTCGTAACACGATGGACGGCTTATCAAATGTTGTAGCCATATAGACCAAAACGGATTAAACCATCGGTCAATTACTTTTGCGCCATGCGATGTTTCTATCTTCATCATCTGAAAGTCCCAGTGACCGTATTTGGTTTTATTCCGGTAGTCAATGTCTCTTATGTCACCATAATGTTTGCTTAATTTCCTTATTAATAAAGGGGAAGGAATACCTTCACAAATCACTTCTATTGTCAATAGGTTTGTTCTGTTGCAACTACCCAAGAACATTTCCAATCCCGCAATTTGACAGGGAGTTCCACTAAATAATACTTTTTTTCCTGCCTTTAGAAATTCTTTTGTTTTAATATATGAATTGCCGATCTCGCTCTGTGCATATTTGGACTTTCTGAATATAGAGATATCTCTTTTGTCTTCTATATAGGAGTGTAATATGCGTGTCCCCTTTGACTCGGCTCCAAATATGACGTAGTTCATATCACACCAACCATCCACAATGGCAGAGAATGCACCACCGGATGTGCTGGCTAATACAACATCTGTGGATATGTGATGTCCTCCGTAAACAACCTTTTCCTCTTGATGCCGTACAGGGGTATTCTCCATGGGACAGACTTTATGGCACCGTCCACACCCAATGCATTTTTCTGAGTCTATAATTGGATAACGGAAACCCTCATCGTCTTCTTCCATCCTTATTGTTCCTTGACGACAAGCTTGTACGCAGGCTTCACACCCTACACAAGCAACTTTGTTTCCACTATATAGATATCTTTCAGACATTTTTCTTCGCCTCTTCAATCTTTTCCTAGTATCTCTTCTGCCACTTCCCGTATTGCGCCGTCTCCGCCGCGATGTTTGGTCACGTGGATGTTGGCAATAGCTTGCACTTTAGGCATCGCGTTCGGTGGGCAGGCAGCGAGGCCTCCTGCTTTAGCAACTGCTTCGAGCAAATCTATATCGTTAATATCATCGCCCACGTAGCACACATCATCCAAACCGATACCTAATTCAGCACAGATGTCCTGGCACGTCTGTAGTTTCGTTTTAACACCTTGTCTGACTTGGCTCCCAACACCCATAAACAGATAATCCAACTGCAGTTTCTTAGCCCTGCGGGCAACGATTTCGGTTGTTTCAGAAGTGAGAATACCGCACTTGATGCCATTTTTCATCAGTTGTACCATTCCCATGCCGTCATAGACGCAGAAGCGCTTCATCTCTTCGCCGCTTGCACCATAGTACATGCCGCCATCGGTCAAACAGCCGTCCACATCAGTCAGGAATAACTTGATTTTGTCCATAAGTATCCAAATTATGGCACAAAGGTACAAAAAAATACGAAACAATCCAACTTTTTTTTGAAAATAACGATAAATAGCAGTTTTTTCTTTGCATATACGCAAAAAATATTGTACCTTTGCCCCCAAATTATAAAACTGCGTTAGTGTGCGTGTAGGAATATTAGGAACAAGCTGGCCGTACAGAGGTGGTTTGACGGCTTTCAATGAGCGTCTGGCGCGTCAGTTTGCGGCAGAGGGGAACGAGGTGAAGATATTCACCTTTACGATGCAGTATCCGGATTTCCTTTTTCCGGGTAAGACCCAATATTCGGACATGCCGAAGCCTGAGGATTTGTGTATTACGCGCACGATGAACAGTATCAATCCGTTCACGTGGTTTCGTACCGCACGGGCAATCCAAAAAGCAGGCATTCAGATACTAATTATCAAATTTTGGAATCCTCTGATGGCACCCTGTTTGGGCACTATTGCCCGTCTATGCAGGCGAAAAGGAATAGAGGTGGTGTCCATTTTAGACAATGTGATTCCTCACGAACCGCATTTCTGGGACAAATGGCTCATCCGTTATTTCGTGGGCAGTGTAGATCGTTTCGTAGCTATGTCAGCGAGCGTACAGGAGGACTGCCGCCGTTTCTTGCCGGAGGAGCGCAAAGGGCTTGTCGCACTATCGCCTCACCCCCTTTATGACAATTTTGGTGAGCCGGTAGCAAAAAACGAAGCGCGGAAGGCATTGAGTCTGCCAGAGGACCAAACGCTGCTGCTCTTCTTCGGTTTCATACGTGATTATAAAGGTTTAGACCTGCTCATGAAAGCTTATGCAAAGGTATTAAAGGACAAAGGACCAAGAATCGAGAATCTGCTGTTGGTGGTAGCAGGTGAATTCTACAACAATAGCGCCCAATATGCAGAATTGGAGCGGGAGTTGGGTCTGGATGGTAAGATAGTTTGGCACACTAATTTTATTCCTGACGATAAGGTGCGGCTGTATTTTTCTGCGGCTGACCTGATTGTTCAGCCTTACAAATCTGCAACGCAGAGCGGTGTGACCCAGATTGCTTATCATTTCGAGCGTCCGATGTTGGTGACGAATGTAGGCGGTTTGGCAGAAATTGTGCCGGATGGCAAAGTGGGTTATGTGTGCCCGGTGGATGAGGCGGCGGTGGCAGATGCGATCCGACGTTTTGCGCAGATGAGCCAAGAGGAACGGGATGCACTGTTCCTCCCTAACATAAAGAAAGAAAAAGAGAAATACGCGTGGGGGAAAATGACCTCAAAACTTATATGATTATACGAAGTAAAGCACCATTACGATTAGGCTTGGCAGGTGGTGGCACAGATGTCTCGCCTTACTCCGACCTCTATGGCGGAGCAATCTTGAATGCAACGATTTCGTTGTATGCTTATACGACCATCGAACCGTTAGAGAATGGTAAGATTGTATTCTCTTCGCCGGACGCGGGTGTGGAAGAGGTGTACGATAGTTGTGAAGAGTTAGACACGAAGGGCTATTTTGTGCTCGCCAAGGGCGTATATAATCGAGTCGTGAAGGACTTTGCACACCATCCGCTTTCTTTCCGTATAACGAGTCATGTCGATTCGCCTGCAGGTAGCGGTTTAGGAACGTCAAGTACGCTGGTAGTCAGTATCTTAGGCGCCTTTTCCGAATGGCTTAAATTACCTCTTGGCGAGTATGATTTGGCACGGTTGGCGTATGAGATTGAGCGTATTGACTTAGGTATGGCAGGTGGAAAACAGGATCAGTATGCGGCAACCTTCGGTGGATTCAACTATATGCAGTTCCTCCAAGATGACAAGGTGATTGTGAATCCGCTACGTATCCGCCAGCGATATCAGGACGAACTGGCACATAATATGCTACTTTATTACACCGAGACAAGCCATGTCTCCGCGGAGATTATACAAGGTCAGATTGACAATGTGAAATCAAAGAACAATAAGTCAATTGAGGCGATGCACCAACTGAAGGAACAAGCTATTCGTATGAAGGAGAGCCTGCTGAAAGGTGATATAGACGCTATCGGTGAAATTCTTCATTTCGGATGGGAGCATAAAAAAAAGACAGCTTCCGGGATTACCAATCCTCTGCTGGACGATATCTATCGCACGGCATTGACCGCCGGTGCAACTGGCGGCAAAGTGAGCGGTGCCGGAGGAGGAGGATTTATGTTCTTCTATTGTCCGGGCACAAGCCGTTACGCCGTGGAGAAGGAGCTCTGCGAGAAATTCTCAGGTCAGGTGAAACGATATGAATTTACACAGGAAGGACTGAAAACATGGACACTGTAAAACGCTCTATAGAAGCGAGTATAGCAACTAAGCAACAGATATTAGCTGACCCTGCCTTGCTGCAAAGCATAGAGGCGGTGGCAACGGTAATGGTTGAAGCCCTGCGTGAGGGCAAACGTATCTTATGGTGCGGCAACGGAGGCAGTGCAGCAGACGCGCAACATTTGGCTGCTGAACTGTCCGGACGTTTCTATTACGATCGTCCGCCGCTCAACTCCGAGGCGCTACATTGCAACACGTCGTATCTTACCGCGGTAGCTAACGACTACGGCTATGACTTGATTTATTCGCGTATGATTGATGGTGCATGTCATCCGGGTGACGTGCTGGTAGGTATTTCCACGTCCGGCAATTCAAAGAATATTTGCAATGCTTTCCGCAAAGCAAAAGAGTTGGGGGTGATAACCATTGCGATGACCGGTGCCAGCGGAGGTGAAATGAAAGATTTTGCAGATTTCATGCTTAATGTGCCGTCGTCTGACACTCCGCGGATTCAGGAGAGCCATATTCTGCTTGGTCATATCATTTGCGAGATAGTTGAAGCGCAGATGTTCCCCCGTGTTTAGCGAAGCAGTCATATTAGCAGGCGGTTTCGGGACGCGTTTGAGCCACGTGGTGAGCAATGTCCCCAAACCGATGGCTCCGACATACGGCAAGCCTTTTCTATGCTATCTGCTGGATCGGCTGGTGGATGCAGGCATAGAGCGTATTGTTCTTGCTACGGGCTACAAGCATGATGTAATAGAGTCCTATTTTAATGCCTCTTACCGTGGTGTAGAAGTGATTTATTCTCGTGAGGATACCCCGCTATTCACCGGCGGCGCTATTGTACAGGCAGCACGTCGGCTGCAAACAGACCATTTTATAGTGCTCAACGGGGATACCCTTTTTGATATAGACTTTGAGGAGTTTGCACGAGCACATGAGATCAAGAATGCTTCTATCACGCTTGCTCTTCGGGCTGTAGAGGACACTTCGCGTTATGGAGCGGTCACTTGTACGGACGACGGACGGATTGCTGCTTTCAACGAGAAAGAAGCGAGTGCCGGATCCGGAGTAATCAATGGCGGTATCTATGCCATCAACCGTACATGGCTCTTAAGTCAGGAACTGCCGACTAAATTCTCTTTTGAAAAAGAGTTGCTTCAGCCTTTGGCAGGAAAGGAAGCAATCTACGGCAAGTGTTTTGAGACCTATTTTATTGACATCGGCGTTCCGGAGGATTACGACCGTGCACGTCGGGAGTTCGCTTCGATATTCCCTGCCGACGAGTTCCTTTTCGTTGATCGCGACGGTGTCCTTAACCGCCATATCTTAGGAGACTATGTCCGTTCCTGGGCACAATGGGAATGGTTGCCCGGTATGCCGCAGCGTCTTGCCGAATGGGGGGCGCATTACAAGCGTGTTTTTCTTGTCACAAACCAACAAGGTGTGGGAAAAGGTAGAATGAGCGCAGCCGATTTGGCAGATATTCACCGCCATATGTTAGAGGATATAGAGGCGGCAGGCGGACGGATTGACAACGTGTATGTCTGTACGGATTTAGAGAGTGCCAATAGTCCTTTCCGCAAACCCGCTATCGGCATGGCGCTCCAGGCACAGCGTGATTTTCCCGAAGTAGATTTTCATCGCTCAATAATGATTGGGGACAGTTTCTCCGACATGCTCTTTGCACGCAATGCACAGATGCGTGCACTCTATATCACCACTAAAGAAAATCACGTGCCGGAGGAGGTACGGGATATTACGGATTTAATTTTGTAGTTATTAGTCGCAACTATCGGTTGTCAGCTTCAAAGGCGTTCCACCCTTGTGCTTTGAGCATCATCTCTTCGCCGTTTCGTCCAACTAAGACGGCTCCGTATTCAGGTTTTGTGATATGACCGATAATATACAAATCGTCTATAGGTACAAGTTTTTCATAATCGTTTATATCACAGGTGAATAGCAGTTCGTAGTCCTCTCCGCCGTTGAGTGCACAGGTGACGATATTAAGGTTCATCTCTTCCGCGAGCACGGCAGCCTGGTAGTCAATCGGCAGTTTGTCCTCGTAGATAGAGCAGCCGCAGTTAGACTGCTGGCAGATATGCAGCAGTTCTGATGACAGTCCGTCGCTGATGTCCATCATCGCAGTCGGCTTGATACCAGCTTCACGCAGTTTCTCGATAATATCGCGTCTTGCCTCGGGTTTAAGTTGTCTTTCGAGCAAGTACTCTTTTCCCTCAAAGTGGAGAGCCTCCGCAGGCGTTTCGCCATTCGGATTCAACGTTTGTGCTACCAAACGCTCGCGCTCAAGCAATTGGAGTCCCATATAAGCCGTACCGAGATTGCCTGTAACGCAGATTAAGTCATGCTCCTTAGCTCCATTACGATAGACGATATCTTCTGCATTAGCCGTTCCGAGGCATGTAATTGAAATCGTCAGTCCAGTCATAGAAGCGCTTGTGTCTCCGCCGACTAAATCCACACCGTATCGTTCGCACGCCAACCGAATGCCACTATATAACTCTTCCAAGTCTTCTATGCAGAAGCGTTTGGAGATGCCCAACGACACTGTTATTTGTGTCGGTGTCCCATTCATTGCATAGATGTCGGAGAAATTCACGACTGCGGCTTTGTAGCCGAGGTGTTTGAGTGGCACATACTCCAAATTGAAATGGATGCCTTCCAACAGCAGGTCGGTTGTCATGAGTACGCGTGCATCTTTTTGCGAAGCGTCTCCTTTGTTAAAATCCATGACAGCGCAATCATCACCAATGCCTATCTGCGTAGAGGGCTGTACCGTTTTGATACCCTGAGTTAAGTGACGTATTAATCCAAATTCACCAAGTGAAGAAATTTCTGTTCTTGACATATAAACACTATTCTCCAATATTACGGCTGCAAAGGTACGACTTTTTTTGCATATATGCAAATTTTTTGCCTATTTTCTTGTGTATTCCCTTAAAATATTCTAACTTTGCGTTCTCAAACGTTTTATATATGAAAAAAGGCTTTAAGTTACCACCTCGTAAAACCATCATAAACATAGTTTTACTGACGTTTATATTAGTATTTAACCGATTGTCTGTAGTTAGGAACTTTCCTGATGATGCAATGCCGTTCGTGCTTGAAAGAGATATCACGTTAGTGTCGGCAAATGATGGTGAGAGGTCTATAGCTTCTTTGCATAAGGGTGAGACGGTCAAGTATTTAGGTGTTATAGACGGCAACGAATATTGTCCCTGCGGTTTAGTGGTGGAAACGTCATCAGGAGAACGCGGTCTTCTATCTTCTTTACGTCTCGGTTACCCGTTATACTTCACAGAAGCGGATCATGATACATGCAGAGTTTACGTTCAACGTCAATTCACGGATAAGCATGGTAAAAAGCAACTGGCGGTCAAGACTTCTTTGGGTGAGAAGAAAGATGTTCCGTTGGACGCTATCCGTCCTGTGCTTCCCGAGTCAATGAGGATGCAAATGTTACACCGAAGTGGTGATTATTATATGTCTCAAAAGAAGTTTGAAAGGCTATATTTAGGAGCGACTATAGCAGAGAATGATGCCCGCTATCGTCCTGCTATGCACATAGATAAGAGCTCTAAAGGTTGGGAGGCTTATTATCCCAATCTTGAGGTGTTTGTCTGGGATGATTTTTGTTTTAGGAATCCGATTATTACGTATAATACAAACGGTGTTGCTGTTAGTTACAAGTGGGATAGAACTATGACTGTTCCTGAAAATTGGTCAGGATTATTGTATCTGCCAGCTCCTTATATAATTGATTTTGACTTTGTTGCTCGAATAATTGAGTCTTCCATTTATGGCGTTTATGGACGAGGTAACGAGCGTAACTATAGTGAAGCGCATTTCTCTGACGATAATCCTGCACCAATAGGCCGTGTTGTGTTAATTTTTATTTTTCTCTTTTTTGGCTGTATATGGATATTTATGACAGCAACATTGCCGATGTATCTTCTCCATGCAAGTCTGTATCTATGCCGATATTTGTTTTATCATTTACCTGATATTGTTGTTAAGATACTTTTTGTTTTAATAGGGCTCTTTTCTATGTTTTGTTGGTTGGTATTGATGGTTGTATGGGGTTGTTGGTCCTTTGTTCTGCCTATCATAATGATTGTATGTCTTATTGCGATATGGCGTTCAACCCGTGAGTTATGCAAGAAACCTCACGTTCGTTGCCAACATTGCCGCCGTATGGGGACTATGAAATTCTTGACCACAGAATATGGAAGATCCAGTACCTTCCACGAGGGAGAAACTCGCACTACTGATTCCAATACAGTTGTTACCGGACATACTTGGACAGAACGTACAGTACATGAACCATATGCGATACAGAAATATATTGTTGATAAAAAGACTCATACTCAAACGACGACGAAATACGATGATTTCGAAGTCGAATATTCTCTTACACCTAAAGTCGATAAATATCGCTGTACTTGCTGCGGACATGTTGAAGAACTACGTAGTATAATGAAGCTTGAGCATTCACGTCAAAAAGTCGGTTCGCATACGGAAGTAACACACGATGTTAGATGAATAAAGTGACTGTTGAATTCGTTTGGATGTAAGGACGGCTTTTTGGGGGTGTAAAAGACCTCATACGGGAAGGGTGGTGAAAGGTCGGAGGAAGTATTTTATAAGCCCGCTATGGTCCCGTTTGACTTCCGGTTAACCTTCATTTTACATACGGCCGACTTACGGTCGACCTTCGGGCGACCTTCGGGTGACCTTCGGGCGACCTTCGGGAAAAAGGGTGAAAGATTAAAGGGTGAGAGATTAGAGTTTAAAGGGTGAAAGATTAAAGGGTGAGAGATTAGAGTTTAAAGGGTGAGAGATTAGAGTTTAAAGGCTGGAAGTTTAAAGGGTGAGAGATTAGAGTTTAAAGGCTGAAAGTTTAAAGGGTGAGAGGTGAGGGGTTAGATGAGGATGCGGGTGTGTGCTCTGTATTCTGCGTATCCCGGTTTATTGGCTAATTGGCGTTGCTCCATAAGCGGAATACTAATACAAAGGAAGAGCGCCGTCATGGCAATCGGTCCGCAAATGAACCAATCACAGCCGTAAACAGATGCGTAAATAATCCATATGCCCCACCAGAATTGTATTTCTCCGAAATAATTAGGATGCCTTCCGTGTTTCCAAAGACCAACATTACAACATTCTCCGGGATGCTGTTCTCTAAAATCGTGAATCTGTTTGTCGGCAATCAGCTGTATCGTGGCAGATGCGATGCAGACGATGAATCCGAACCAAGTAAATATATTTGCAGAGGCATAGGCATCGAAGAGCATCAAGCCGGGTAACATGGCGCCAAAAACGACTAAAGTCGGTACCATATTAAGTCCAAAGAAGTTAATCAAATGGAAGAGTATAGGTTTCTGACTTCTATACTTTGTATAGCGCCAGTCCTCATATGCCATTCCCTTGAATGTAATAACCCAGTTTCTGGTGAGCCTCCACCCCCAATAGAACGCGGCAATCAGTAGCAGAATGACGGGAATTGACCAAATTTGCATGTAAAACGCCCAAATAAGGAAGGCGACCGGCGGGAAGACACTCCAATACGGGTCGTAAACGGAGACGTTTTCGAATATCAATCCGAAGAGCCAGACGATAATCGTAGCGAGTACATCTGCGCAGAATAAAGCTGCGATAGGATTAAGAAGTGTTTCGTCAGAAGTGAGATAGCGAAATAGAAGGATGCCCGCAAGTGCTGCGAGCAGATAAATAGCCGTTAAGACAGCCACGCTAATGCCTTTGGGATAATTGTGTTTCATAATTGGTTATTGTGTGTTAGGATTCATTTTGTCAGTTGAGAGCGCGAAGATACAATAATTTCCCAAAATGCACAAATAAAAATGCAAAATTTATTCGAAAGGGCGAATTTAGTAAGAAAAATTTGCGTATGTGCAATATTTGTAGTACTTTTGCGGGCTTAATTTGCGCGTAGTGTGCGTAACTCGCGCTGTGCGCATGCGAAAAACGACCTGATTATGATAGATTACATTAAAGGAAAACTGACGGAGCTTAATCCGACTTATGCAGTAATAGAAGCAGCCGGCGTAGGTTATGAGATTAATATTGCGCTTCCGACCTATTCTGCATTGGCGGGAAAGGAGGACGACGCTACAGTAAACAGCGAGTCTGTAAAACTATATGTGAACGAAATTATTCGCGAAGATACGCATGATTTATACGGTTTCTTTACTCATGGCGAGCGTGAGTTATTCGTAATGCTGATGACAGTGAGCGGCATAGGCGCCAATACCGCCCGTATGATAATGTCGGCTTATACAGCCGGAGAGATACGTCAGATTATAGCGACCGGCAATGCCCGTGCTCTGTCTCAGATTAAAGGTTTAGGTCCCAAGACGGCGCAACGTATTATAGTCGATCTCAAGGATAAAGTGCTTAAGATAGATTTAGGCGGCGAAGTCTCCTCGGAGGGAAATGCTGTGCCGAGTGACGTGTTGTTCGCGGTAGAAGAGAACCCGATCAAGAACGAAGCGGTAAGTGCCCTCATAATGCTTGGTTTTGCGAGTGCGGCGAGCGGCAAAGCGGTTGATAAGATACTGAAGAACGCTCCGACCCTGAAAGTAGAAGGTGTTATCCGCGAAGCGTTGAAGATGCTGTAGTTAGCAGAAAGTCGAAAGCAATTAGTTGCAAGCGATTTGAAAATTAAACGATTAGTCATATCAGTTTTGTTGTTGCTGCCAACGCTGTTGGTGGCTCAAAGTCGTCCACCTCTTATTCCGTCGGCTCGTAATGACCGTCGCATGGCGGAAGAGAGAGAGAAGGCACGTCAAGACTCTATCCGAGCGGCAAGTAGTGATGTGACCTATACCGATGCGACAGAATTGACAGCTCCTCAAGACTCAGCAATCATGAATCCTTTGAGCGGAGATAAATTGGGCGATGTCAAAACAGAGGTTGTGTATGATCCGCTTACGAACGGTTATGTAGTCCATACAAAAATTGGCGATACCGATATATCTACACCATATTTGCTCAATGAACAGGAGTATAAAGACTACTCCGAGCGAGAGTTGATGCACCGCTACTGGCAACAGAAAATAAGCGAAGTAGAGCATAACAACGAGAAGAAGTTCGATATTACGGATATGAAGTTCAATATCGGTCCGGCAGATAAAGTGTTCGGTCCCGGCGGCGTACAACTGAAACTGCAAGGAAGTGCGGAACTTCTCTTCGGCTTCAAGCACCAGTATATCGACAACCCCAGTCTTACCCTTAAAGCGAGAAACAACAATATCTTCGACTTCGATGAGAAGATACAAGTCAACGTGAACGGTAAGGTAGGCGACCGATTGAATTTTACCCTCAATTATAACACAGAGGCCAGTTTCTCCTTTGACCAGCAGAACCTCAAATTGTCGTACAAAGGTCAAGAAGATGATATTATCCAATCCATTGAAGCGGGAAACGTTTCTATGGATTTAAATTCTTCTCTGATTCGTGGAACCCAAGCGTTGTTTGGCTTTAAGACGACTCTAAAATTCGGTAAGCTGAAGATTCAAGGATTGATTTCACAGCAGAACTCGGAGTCACAGACGGTGAATAGTCAAGGTGGCGCTCAAATGACCAAGTTCGAAATAAATGCTGATAAATACGATGAGAACAGGCACTTCTTCCTGGGCTATTTTTTCCGGGATAAGTTTGAGCAGGCGATGTCCACGCTACCTTATATCGCCAGCGGTGTGACGATTAATAAGATTGAAGTGTGGGTAACCAATAAACGCGGCACTTACGATCAAGCCCGCAATATAATTGCGTTTGTGGACTTAGGTGAAGTTCAGAAGCATATCTATAACTCGTCCTGGGTTCCCAATGGTCAAGTGCCAAGCAATACAGCCAACTCCCTGTATGATAATGTTAAAGTTCTTCCCGGGGTACGCGATATCCAGCAAGTAAGTTCGGTTCTTCAGTCAGGAACGAGTATGGAGAGTGGGGATGAGTATGAGAAGATAGAGTCAGCCCGATTACTTTCGCCGAGTGAATATACTCTCAATAGTTCTCTTGGTTTTATCTCGCTTAAGTCCGCTCTTAACCAGGACGAGGTGCTTGCAGTGGCATACGAGTTTACATATGGCGGGCAAGTGTATCAAGTAGGTGAGTTTTCTACAGACGCCAGCGACGAACTCAAAGCGCCCAATGCCCTAATGCTCAAGATGCTGAAGTCTTCTATCAACGCACCTCATGCGTTTAACTCTTCCCGCCCGAACGATAAGTACGGTACGTGGGATTTGATGATGAAGAATGTCTATTCCTTGGGAGCATCATCGCTGACGAATGAGAAATTTGAGTTCTATATAAACTATCGTAATGACTCGCTTGGCACAGACCTCCAGTATTTGCCAGAGTCAGTAATCAAAGGTAAACAACTACTGCGTGTACTGCAATTGGACCGTTTGGACTCACGTAATAATCCAGCCCCGGATGGTCACTTTGACTATTTAGAAGGTTATACTGTTATTTCAGGAACAGGTCGTGTGATATTCCCTGTTCTGGAGCCTTTTGGCAGTTATCTCCGTTCGCAGATTAAGGATGATGCGCTTGCAGACCGATATGTTTTCCAAGAGCTCTATGATTCCACTCTTGTTCTTGCCCAAGAGTTGACAGAGAAGAATAAATTTACCCTCAAAGGAAAGTACAAAGGCACCAGCGGCAGCCAAATCAGTCTGGGTGCCATGAATGTTCCTCGCGGGAGTGTGACCGTTACCGCCGGCGGTGCCACGCTGATAGAGAACGTGGATTACACGGTGGATTATGCGATGGGAACAGTCACTATCCTAAATGAGTCTATATTGGAGTCCGGTACCGCAGTTCAATGCAAGTTGGAGAACCAATCCACTTTCTCTCTACAGCGCAAAAGTTTGTTTGGCGCTCATTTGGAGTATGAGTTTAGCAAGGACTTTGTAGTAGGTGGAACGATTATGCACTTGCGCGAAAAGCCGTTGACGACCAAAGTTAATACGGGTAGTGAGCCGTTAGCCAATACTATTTGGGGACTGAATGCTTCATGGAAGACGGAATTGCCGTGGCTCACCAATGCGATAGATAAAATCCCTTGGATAAATGCGACCGCTCCTTCCACATTCCAAATAAATGCGGAGTTTGCTCATCTCATTCCGGGGCATACGCGAGATGTCGGTGCCGCCGGAACGGCTTACATAGATGACTTTGAGTCCACCAAAACCAATATTGATGTGCATTATCCGAGCACGTGGTTCTTAGCTTCTACGCCTTATAACCCATCCTCAACCAAGCAGTTCAATACTGATGACGCCAAACTGACCAACGATATCCGTTACAACCGCAACCGTGCGCTTATAAACTGGTATCATGTAGATCCTATTTTCGGATACCCACAGGCCAATACTCCGGCGCATATTAAAGACGACTTAAATGCATTGAGTGATCACCGTACTCGTATTGTGCTCCAAGATGAGATTTATCCGACGAAAGGTCAAGCCGCATCTAATGAGGATGTGAGACTGACATTGCTAAACCTCTCTTTCTATCCTGATCAACGTGGTCCGTATAACATCTCCGCATCCGAGTTTAACTCCGACGGTAAACTTACTAACCCTCAAAACAGGTGGGGTGGTATTATGCGCAAACTTGATAACACGGACTTTGAGAAGTCCAACATCGAGTATATAGAGTTCTGGCTGATGGATCCGGCGCTTACCAATCCTGACGGCTATGACGGCGAATTATATATTAACCTTGGTGATATAAGCGAAGATATACTTCGTGATGGCAAGAAGTCTTTTGAACACGGTTTGCCGGTGAGCGATAATGACCTTAACCGTGTAGATTCGACTACGTGGGGACTTGTTCCTCGTACCACTTCAACAACAGTTGCGTTTTCTAATGAAGCAGGTGCACGTGTTCGTCAGGATGTAGGATTGAACGGACTTTCTACAGAACAGGAGTTGCAGTTCTCTTACAAAGGAGTGTATCCGTACCGCGACTTTGTGAACGCTATGCGGGATAAGGTGACCAACCAAGATGTTCGTCGCCAGTGGGAGAGTAACCCGTTCTCACCATTTAATGACCCGTCCGGAGATAAGTATCATTATTACCGAGGAAGCGATTATGATGAACAAGGCGTATCAATCCTTGATCGTTATAAGCAGTTTAATAATACCGAAGGCAACTCACCTGATTCCGAAAATCAGAACGAGTCCTATGGAACGGCGTCAACCCTTTCTCCAGATATAGAAGATATCAATAACGATAATACTCTCAATGAGGTTGAGCGTTACTATCAGTATAAAGTTATTATCCGTCCGGATATGATGCAAGTGGGCAAACAGCATATTTCCGAGAAGAAAGTGGCACATGTGACTCTCCGCAATGGCGAGAAAGTGGATGTGAATTGGTATCAGTTCAAGATACCACTCCGTGGGGATAGTTCATCTATGCAAACGGTAGGAAATATCCGTAACTTCAAGTCAATCCGCTTCATGCGCCTATATATGACCAATTGTCAGCATGAGACCCATTTGCGTTTTGCCACCTTAGACCTTGTACGTGGCGAATGGCGAGCTTATAATAAAGACTTGGCTCCTATTGGCGCTACAGTGAATACGGGTGCTTCGCTGGATGTTGAAGCTGTTAATATTGAGGAAAACTCAAATAAGACTCCAGTTAACTATATTTTACCTCCGGGTGTATCTCGTCAGACAGACCCTGGACAAGCACAACTTGTGCCACTTAATGAGCAAGCGATGGTGCTGAGAGTACATAATCTGTCTCCGAAAGATGCTCGTGCAGTCTATAAGAATACGACATACGACATGCGTAATTACAAACGCTTCCAGATGTTTGTACATGCAGAAGCAATGACAGAAGAGCCTAATCTGCATAATGGTGACTTGTCCTGCTTTGTCCGACTTGGAACAGACTTGAAGAATAACTATTATGAGTACGAAATTCCTCTGACGCTCACAGAGCCTGGTATCTATAATAACGATAACGAAAACGACCGTTATAAAGTATGGCCAAACGCCAACTTCTTCGACTTCCCGTTTAAGGCTCTCACAGATGCTAAGACAGAGCGTAATAAGGCAAAACGTGCAGGTAATACCAATGTGGGTAATAATATTCCATATATCATTTACGACGAAGCGAACGGTCATCCTCAAAACCGTATTACGGTACGCGGTAACCCGACCTTACAAGAAGTGGAGTGTATAATGATAGGTATCCGCAATAACGGTGTTGAGATGACAAGCGGTGAGGTTTGGGTAAACGAGATGCGCCTCAGTGAGTTTAACGAGCAGGGCGGTGTGGCGGCAATGGCTAATGCGTCTCTCGCTATTAGTGATATTGCTCAACTTAATGTGGCAGGACAACTTGAAACGGCAGGGTACGGAAGTATAGAGTCTAATGTTTTAGACCGCAATATGGAGAATAACTACCAACTCTCTGTTTCAGCCGCAATGGAAGTAGGCCGACTTTTTCCGGAAAAGGCGAAGCTGCAGATTCCTGTATATGTTGCATATTCTACGAATACTTCTACACCGGACTACAACCCATTTGACACGGATATAAAACTGCAGGAGTCGCTCGATACTTATGATACCAAGCATGAGCGCGATTCTATCAAACAAATGTCCAACACCGTTATGCAGTCCACTAATTTCTCCGTGACAAATCTTAAAGTGAATGTTAAATCGAAGAAACGTGATATGTTCTACGACCCGGCTAACTTCTCTATTTCTGCTTCTTACAACAAGCAGAATGAGCATTCACCCGATATGGAGAAGAATGTGACAACAGACCATAAAGGCTCGTTCAACTATTCGTATTCCTTCAACCCTAAGCCATGGGAGCCTTTTAAGAATTCGGAGAAAGTGAAGAAAGTAAAACTTATTAGTGAACTGAACATATATTATCTTCCACAGTCATGGGGTTTCAATACCAATATGCATCGTACGTTCTCTCACATGAAGTTACGTGACTTTAATACTGACGCATCGTCTCCAATGGACTTGACTTATTCGAAGGACTTTACTTGGGATCGTAATTTTGACTTCAAGTATGATTTGACAAAGAATATGAAGTTTACCTTCCAAACCGCGATGAATTCCACTGTGGATGAAGGTACGTTTACTAAAGAGATAATTGATGAGTATCATTTTACGAACAATTATTACGAGGCATGGAAAGATACCATCCAACGCAGTTTGGCCAAGTGGGGTGCTCCATATACCTATCAACAAGTATTTACGGCATCCTGGAATGTGCCATTCAACCGGATTCCGTATGTGGAGGCGTTAAATGCTACCGCTTCCTACAATGCGAATTACAGTTGGGCGCGAACAGCTTCGACTAAGTCGGAACAAAACTTGGGAAATACAATATCTTCTGTGCAATCGTGGCAGATTGATGGAGGTATAAATTTCGAGACCTTGTATGGCAAGTCGAAATATTGGAAGCAGATGACCCAAAAATATACCAGCAATCGTCGAGGCCGTTCTTTCCGACCGAAGACATACACACAGACTATCGTTGCAGAAAAGGGTGTGGCGCAAGAAATTGTGCATAGACTTGGTTCTGACCAACTCAATATTACTGCAGCAGACTCCGCAGGTCATCGAGTGCTGATAGCGTTTAAGGCAATAGATCAAAATAAGATATCACTTACTCCTAAAGCGGATTGTCCTGCCCTGACGATTACAGTTACGACTAAAGACCCAAATACCGCTACTCCAGCACAAGTAACGCGTGACATGTTTGCGTATCTCGGAACCATGATACGCCGTGTGCAAGTTACATATCGTAGAACGAATTCAATGACTGTTCCCGGTTTCAACCCGCAAATCGGATTCTTCGGACAGACAAAGCAAGATGGTCTCTATGCCCCGGGATGGAACTTCGCTTTCGGTTTTATTCCTTCGGACTTTATGGAACGTGCAAAGGCCAATAATTGGCTCAGCGGAGACACCATGGTGGTTCAGCCCGCAACTCGTGCGATGACAGAAGACATAGATATTAAAGTGAATTTAGAGCCGTTGCCGGGGTTGAAGATTCAACTATCCGGAAAACGCTATTATGCAAACTCTACTTCTATTATATACTCATACGACCGTTTGCAGGAAAATCTGACAGGTTCATTTAATATTACTTCCGTTGCTATTGGAACTATGTTCTCTCGTGTGGGTTCTCAGGAGGAGAACTTTGCTAATGAGACATTCGATCGTTTCATCCAAAATAGAGGAGTGCTTCAGTCCCGCGTTCAAGCCCAATATGATGGTATACGTTATCCTACCACGGGCTTTATGCAAGGTAAAATATATTCTAAGGATGGCAATTATGATCCTAAGAACGGGCGTGTATCTTCGACATCCGCAGATGTGCTTGTTCCTGCTTTTCTAGCGGCTTATACAGGTCGAAGTGCCGACAAAGTGTCACTCAATCCGTTCCTTGGTATTCTTAACATCCTGCCTAACTGGAGTGTTACATACGACGGGCTTGGTAAATTACCTTGGATGAGAGACCACTTCCGTTCCGTTTCGCTGACGCATGCTTATACGTGTAAATATTCAATCGGCTCGTACTCCTCTTTCTCTACATGGGTTCCTGCAGATGGGGATAATAAGATGATTGGTTTTGTGCGTGATGTTACTACTGATTCTCCGGTTCCTTCGTCTGCTTACGATATCTCGTCGGTTAGCATTACAGAATCTTTCTCTCCGCTTATTGGACTCAATCTCGCGATGAAAAACTCTTTGTCTTTGAAGTTTGAGTATCGCAAACAACGTAATCTTGCACTCAATGTAACCTCTGTCCAACTTTCTGAAGGGCACACGGATGAATTTATTATCGGAGGTGGATATACGGTGAAGAATCTTAACTTTGTTTCCAAGAACAAGTCCGGTGTACAGAAAAAAGTATCAAACGATCTTAAACTATCTGTTGACATCGGTTATAAGAATATCATGACCCTCTTGCGAAAGGTAGAAGAGGGTATAACGCAGGCTTCATCCGGCAATAAAGTCTTTACGCTTAAGATTGCCGCGGACTACGTGCTCTCGCAGAAGATTAATATACAGCTCTTCTATGACCATCAAGGAACGATGCCGCTTATCTCTTCTTCGTATCCTGTTAAAGCAGATAACGTAGGTATCAATATCAAGCTGATGCTGACACGCTAAATGGTGAACGAAGAATGATTAGTATTGGAATCATAGGTCCGGAATCAACGGGTAAATCTACCCTTGCGGTTTATCTCGCCAATCGATATAAAGGTTTATTAATTCCAGAATATGCCCGTACGTATATGGAACTACTGAACAGACCGTATACTTATGAAGATGTCGTTGCTATCGCGAAGCATCAGATTGACGAACTACGGACCTTCCATGCACGACTTAAAAATAGCGATACTATTCTTTTCTTTGATACGGAGTTAATCATAACAAAAGTGTGGTTTGAGCACAAGTATGGCGCTTGCCCTCAGTGGCTTGAGGAGGCGATACGGGAATATCCGATGGATACCTATCTGCTCACTTATCCTGATATAGAATGGAAACCGGATCCTGTGAGAGAGAATCCGGATATAAGACTGCAACTGTTTCGACAATATGAGAAGGAAGTCCAGAAACTGGATATTCCCTACTATATCATCAAGCATTGCAATTAGTGTTCATAAAGGATGTACTTTCTGAGTTTCCCGTAAACCCTTTCTATGGGGAATCCCATTACGTTGAAATATGATCCGGACAGATGGCTTACTCCAATAAAGCCGATATATTCTTGTATGCCGTAACCTCCGGCTTTATCTAAAGGCTTATATCTATCAACATAATACCGAATCTCATCTTCGCTTAGCGAATCAAAAGTCACATCAGTCTTGTCCACAAACGAGTCCATCTGAATATCTCCATTTGATTTCTTTGTCAATGTGACTCCGGTGAACACTTGATGGGTATGACCTGATAACTGGCGTAACATTTCGTACGCTTCCTGCTCGTTTGTTGGTTTGCCTAACATCTTCCCCCTTGACCAAACAATCGTATCGGCTGTGATAAGGAGTTCGCCATCTGTCAAAAGCGAGGTGTAAGCCGTAGCTTTCGCGCGCGATATATATATAGGTATATCTCCGCTGACTAAATCATTAGGGTATGATTCGTCTGCAGCAATATCCACTACGCGAAAAGGGATATCTAATCCGGCTAATAATTCTCGTCTGCGAGGAGATTTGGAACCTAAGATTATATCGTACTTACAGATTAAGGAAGAAGGCATATAAAGTACCGGCTAACATGATTATTTTCATTAATAACTGCGCTCTGTGATAATCGGCAGGTATTTGAGATGTCCATAGCAGATATAATTCGCATATCAAAAGAACGAGTACCGTTGTAGGTAGCAAATAAGGGTAACTGACATAATTTCGAAGAAGCAGCCCGAAATATGCCACTAATCCTCCTGCAACAGCAATCAATATTGTCAGAATAATCTTTGTCCATAGTTCGCCTAATACGATTGGTAGTGTGTGACATTCTAACTCGCGATCACCTGCTTGGTCTTGTAAGTCCTTTATAATCTCTCTTATCCAAGTCAGTAGAAAGGCAAATAATGAAAATCCGCTCATCCAGTAGATGATGTCTTTGCTGAACTCCAGGTAAGAAATAATGATAGCGAAATGGAAATTTAACCAACCTATATTAGCCAATGCTAATAGTAGGGGAGGTAATGCCGATGCGAGGGCAACAATCAGATTTCCTAATATAAATTGCCGTTTATAAGCGGAAGAGTAGAACCAAAGCAGGCCAGGTACTAAAATATAAATAACGGCTAATGCCCAACTACGCACAAACCACGATGCTGCTAAACCAAGCAACACACCAATACAGGTGATAATACGATATGCCCATATTGCCTCCTCTTTGCTGACCGTTTGTGTGATAATCAAACGATCTGCGCGATTGATACGATCTATCTTGATATCGAAATAGTCATTGATGATATACCCGCCTGCTGCGATACATACGGCTCCTCCGATAAGCAGCATCTGATACCACCAAGGGAGTACCTCGTAAAAACCATTAGCATACAGTATCTCCGCGCAAACCTCTTTCTCTAATACCCACATCAAGAAGGAGAGAAAGAACAGATTTTGCCATCGTATCAAACGGAAGTAATCCGATATATAGCGCCTTTCCATGCGGGTAATATGATAGTTATAGGTTGATTAGGGACAAAAGTTATCTGTTTGATATCCTTGCCTTTGGGAGAGATAGACGTTAAAAGCTTCCCCGTCAATAGGTTCTCTGCTTTTGCTTGTGGGAGAGGGTCTTGTTGAAGATAGCGGAAAGCATCATCGGGTATATTGACCTTAATTTCTTTCTCTTTGTCATCAAAGTTGACTACAATCAGGAGCAGCTCAGCATCTGATTTACGTAAATATGCATATTGTTCGTGTCTGTCAAAACCTTCTCCTTGAGCATATTCCAGGTCGTACATTAAGCCGGAATGAATTGCGCTATGTTCACGCGCAATAGTCAGCAAACGCTGATAGAATGTACGTAGTTCTTTCTGTTCACTGTTTAGTTTGCCTCCGTCAAACAGACCATTATTCGTCCAAGCCTGAAGTGCCTTCACTCCCCAATAATCAAAGATTGTAGTTCGTCCGTCCATTCCTGAGAAACCTTCGACATCCATGCCTTTTTCGCCAACTTCTTGTCCTGCCCAGATAAGTACAGGATTACGGCCGAGTGTAGCAGCAACTATCATTGCCGGCTCCGCATTACTGCCTCTGCCGCAGAAAAAGCCGCTGGCGATACGTTGCTCGTCGTGGTTCTCCAGAAAATATAGCATATGATCTTGTATGTCATCTACGGTCTGCCAGTGGCGCGTGATACCTTCTGCAGCCCATGCCTTCGTCGTGACTCCGCGAAGGTAATCGTACATGCCGACTTTGTCATACAAGTAATTGAAACCTGCGTTGATAAAATCGCGATAGGCTAACGGATTATATACTTCGCCGATAAATTCAATCTCAGGAAAGCGATTTCGAGTGAACGGAATAACCCATTGCCAGAATTCGATAGGAACCATCTCTGCCATATCTACGCGGAACGCATCAATACCTTTTTGAGCCCAGAAGTTAAGAATATCTTTCATCTTAAACCAGGTAGAAGGCACCGGGGTGAATTGTTTTTCTCCTCCTCCTTGATAGAACACACCATAGTTGAGTTTAATGGTCTCATACCAATCATCGCGACTCGGGTGGGAAGTGAAACAGTCGTTGCCTGTTACTTTTGCAGGAAACTCATTATAGTCACCTATATCAAATGTCGGTTCAAATCTTTCCCCCGGTAGATAGTAAAAGTTATTTAGTGGAGAAAATGCCCATTCGGGATGATCATCTTCCCCTAAATCACTTATACCCTTTGGTTTGCAGGAGGACTTATATTCGCGGGCTACGTGGTTTGGAACAAAATCAATAATCACTTTCAACCCTTGCTTATGCGTACGGCGAACCAGTGCCTCAAACTCTTCCATGCGTTTATTTTCTTCTGTCGCCAAGTCCGGGTCCACATCAAAATAATCGGTAATAGCATATGGACTGCCGGCTTTACCTTTAACGATAGATGGTGTGTTGTTCTCCGCTGTAGCATGGCGGATTACACCTGTGTACCATACATGGGTGGCACCTAAGTTGTATATCGCTTTGAGTGCCTTTGGAGTTATTTCCGCAAACTTTCCGCAACCGTTTTCTTCTTTGGTGCCATTGGGTTTCCGCGTCTCGTTATAGTTCGTGAACGTACGGGGAAAGAGTTGATAGATTATTGGTTTCATTGAATAAGTGCTAAGGTGTCTCTTGCAATCATCAGTTCTTCGTCAGTCGGAATGACTACGACTTTAACTTTACTCTCTGGTGTGGAGATGACTATCTCTTCGCCGCGAGTTCGAGCGTTCAGCTCCTCATCTATTTGGATGCCCATCCAACCCATTCCTTTCAGTGAGTCGGAACGAACTCCCGCTTGGTTCTCGCCTACACCAGCGGTGAATACAATGATATCCAAACCGTTCATCGCTGCGGCATATGCACCGATATATTTCTTGATGCGGTAGTTGTACATGTCAAGACCTAATTGGGCTTGTCTGTTGCCTTCCGCACAAGCGGCTTCTATCTCGCGCATATCCGATGAAATACCTGTTACACCTGCCATACCGCATTTTTTATTGAGGAAGTCGGACATCTCATCCGGGCTGAGATTAAGTTTCTTCTGCAGATATGTAATGGCACCACCGTCAATATCACCGGAACGGGTTCCCATCATCAAGCCCTCAAGAGGTGTCAGACCCATTGTCGTGTCAATGCATTTTCCTCTCTTAATTGCAGCAATCGAAGCACCGTTACCAATGTGGCAAGAGATAATCTTAACTTTATTGATATCTACTCCTAAAAACTCGCAAACACGTTGGCTCACATAGCGGTGACTTGTTCCGTGGAAACCGTAGCGACGAACACCATAACGATCGTACATCTCATGAGGTATCGCATACATATATGCGTAAGCCGGCATCGTTTGATGGAATGCGGTGTCGAATACTCCTACTTGAGGTAAACCGGGCATCAGTTCTTGTACTGCGCGAATACCCTTTAAGTTGGCAGGATTATGAAGCGGAGCTAAATCGCTAACGGCCTCAAAAGCGCGAATAACACGGCCGTTAATAACTACGGATTCCGTGAATTTTTCTCCACCATGAACTAAACGGTGACCTACAGCATCTATCTCGCTCAGAGATTTAAGAACTCCGTTCTCAGGATCTGTAAGCAGAGAGAAGATAAATTTCACTCCTTCTGTATGCTCGGGGATGTCATGCATTACATTGCGCTTCTCACCGGGATACTTGATTTTTACAAACGATCCTTCCAATCCGACGCGCTCTGCGCCACCGGCTGCCAAAAGGGTTTGATCACTCATGTCGTACAGCGCATACTTAATCGAAGATGAGCCGCAATTTAATACTAAAATTTTCATGATATTATGCTGTTATTTATTTATTTTTACTGCACTATTATAAGCTAACTCAGGAATGATTCAAATACTACTTCATCGCTTGATTAGCGGTAATAATCACCATTTGTACTATGTCTTGAACCTTACATCCGCGACTTAAGTCGTTCACAGGAGCGGCTATGCCCTGCAAAATAGGTCCGATAGCATCGGCACCGGAGAAACGCTCCACTAACTTGTAACCGATATTACCTGCCTGTAAATCCGGGAATACCAGCACATTAGCCTTTCCGGCAACAGATGAGCCCGGCGCTTTCTTCTCTGCTACACTCGCAATCAATGCTGCATCAGCCTGCAATTCACCATCGACCTCTAATTCAGGATCTAACTCATGCACCAACTTGGTAGCTTCAGTTACCTTGTCTATCAGTTCATGCTTTGCACTCCCCTTCGTCGAGAAAGAAAGCATCGCTACACGTGGCTCTATACCTACAAGCGAGCGTGCTGTCTCAGCTGTCGAAATGGCTATTTGGGCTAATTCTTCAGCATTGGGACATGGATTAACTGCACAATCGGCAAACAACAAAACACCGTTCTCTCCTAATTGCTTGGCAGGAGTGAGCATCAAAAAGGCACCGCTTACTATACTTACGCCGGGACGGGTCTTCAGTATCTGGAATGCAGGACGAATTGTGTCTGCTGTCGTGCCGCGGGCACCGGCTACTTCACCGTCTGCATCACCATTCTTAATCATCAAACAACCTAAATACAGAGGATCTTGTGCTTTTTTACGAGCATCTTCAATCGTCATTCCTTTGGCCTTGCGGAGCTCGCAGAGTAAACGGGCATATTTTTCTAAGTCTGGGTTGTTTAATGGATCAATAATACGTGCTTCATGAATATGCTTTAAGCCTTTCTCTTCTGCCAATTGAGCAATTGTTTGGGGATTGCCAATCAAAATAAGGTTAACTACTTTGTCTCTAAGTAAAATCTCAGCGGCTTCAATCGTACGTGGCTCGTCTCCCTCAGGTAACACGATTCGCTGGGGATTCGACTGGGCACGAACTAACATTCTGTCTAATACATCCATATCAAAATATATATTTTCTTTTATATGCTGCAAAGTTATACTTTTTCCTGCATATGAGCAATATTTTTGTGTAATAAATAGCAAATCGTAAGAAAAAATAAGGAAATGCGTTTTTTTTTACTAAAAAACTTTGGTATATTAAAAAAAAGTTGTACTTTTGCAGCTCAAATGTGAATAAGAACTGAAATCAACCCTTTAGCATATGAATAAAAAAGTACTCTTTGCTTGTGGTTTAATGCTCTGCACGCTCTCGATGTTTGCGGCTAAGTATGATGGACCTAAGGGTGCCCACCCATGGAAAACAGAGGAAAATGCAAATGGTATCGCGCCTGAATTTGCGCATTGGACTATAGCTCTCGATGGAGGATTTAACTCTTTCGATGGTGACTTTGGTAGCGAAATGAAACACCCTGTTTGGCTTCCGGCTGCCGGATTAGCTTTGGAATATAACTTTACACCCATGTGGACACTTGGTATCGGTGGCTTCTATGACTGGTACAAAGTGACTGGTAAAAACGATAACCAACATGCTGCAGTCCTCCTGGATGGTATGATGGCGCGTGCGCAAGCTTACTTGGCTTTTGACCTTATGGCGGCTTGCTATCCTAAAGCTAAAAAGAAAATCTTTGGACTTGACCTCTTAGTCGGAGGTGGTGCCGGATGGTTCAAGAATAGTAAGTATTATCCAGATGAATATAAAAACCATACCGCTTCATATGAGCCGATGTCCGACAGTAAATTCAGTTCTGCTTATCCGTTCGTGCAAGCTGGTGTGCTCTTTGACTTTAATCTCGGTCGAGTAACCTCATTAGGCGTTAAAGGTACTTACTCCTATTATATCAAAGATGTTATTGACGGACGCGGTGCTTCTACACCTGCCTCCAAAAACAACGATGGTATCATTGATGTATCGCTCAATCTGCGATTCAAACTTGTGTCAAGAAAGAAAACTCACGTGAAGAATATCGCTTCGTATGATGCTGCAAGCAAATATAATGAACTTAGTGAATTAAGACAGAAAGATACACTCGTCCTCTCGCACGTAGATACTCTCTATATTAGCACAACTGCTGTGGCAACAAATACGGTACAAGTTGTTAACGATAACTTCGTTTATGTTTATTTCGACCACAACTCTAATAGTCTCAATGATGCTGCACTCGTGGTTGTTCAACAACTGGCAAGTCAGATGAAGTGGGATTCTACACTCTGTGCGGAAATTATCGGTTATGCGGATAATACCGGTACAGAAGAACATAACTCGAACCTTGGCGTTGCTCGTGCGCAAAACATCAGAGATGAACTGGTGGAAGAGCATAATATCGATCCGAGCCGTATCACATATTCAGGTGGTGGAGCAATACACGGAGGACGTTCTACCGGGGCTTACACACCTAACAGACGTGCAGACATACGAATTATGCAATGCGATGATTTCGGAGCTGTCAAACGTCGTAACGATGACCGTGATGCACTTGCAGCGCAGGCACAACAGCAAGCTATGGCAGAGCGCGATGCAAACAACATGATTACCGCTCCCGAAGGTATGACACTCAGCGCTATCTCGCGTAAATACTACGGCAATACCTATTGCTGGGTATTCATCTACGAGGCTAACAAGAAAACGCTGAAGTCACCGAACTATATTCCGCAAGGTGCACGTCTCGTCATCCCTGACTTGACAGACGAACAAAGACATATCTCGAAGAATAAGGCAGAGGCCATCTACGAGAAATTGAAATAAATTAAACCTATTTATCCCCGATGAGAAACTCTGTTTCGAAATCGGAGAGCGGAGGCACAAGTCGCCCGTCTATTTAGCAGAGCGGTATAGACATTGCGACCTTGTTGCCGAACGCGAGGGTCCCATAGCTCA
>CAMOJP010000013.1 GCA_946617165.1 uncultured Bacteroidales bacterium | reverse complement strand
TTTGGGAGTTGTCGAAATAGATATATCCTCCACTAAAAGACCAAGTGGCGGCGGAGAGTGAAAGACTGAGAGATAAGGTCAGAAATAAGAGTGATTTTTTCATGGTTTTTATCTTTAATTGTGGCTTAATGGAATGATGCTGCAAAGGTACAACAAAAAATCGACATACGCAAAGGTTATGTCGATTTTTTGTTATTTAGGTTCGGGAACCGCGAAGCTTACTTAGCTATACGTTTTTCGCCGTTGACGATGTAGAGGTGACCCGGATAGATGGTGTTGACACGTCGTCCGAGAACATCGTAGATAGCTTCTGAGCTATGTACATTCTGTCCGCCGTCGGCAGTGGTCTCGAAGCTTGTTACAATAGGTTGAGCTGCTTTGAAGATAAGGAAGAAGCGGTCTGCGTACTTGCCTTTCTTCAAATCAATTGTATAGTCAGCCGAGAGCAGGTCTGTTTCGGTCATTTGGTACATATCGTAAAGGACAGGTGCCATTCCGACATGTTTGTCAGCATCAACAGAGAAGGAGAACTCACCGTCATTAGCAATATTAACTACGAGTTTGACGGTATCGGTCCCTAACGGCAGGACGTTAGCGGCAAACGGGATATCATTCTCGGCGAGCGAGTAGATTTGGTTTGCCTTATTCTCAATCATCTTATTGAGGTCGTAGTTTTGGTCAAAGCCTATAGTTGCGTTCTCGCGCATCCAAACGAATGTACGGTCCAGTTCGTTGTTATCAGCACCCATCAGGTTTAGTTGTACATCGGTAGTTTTTTCCTCAGCAGCTACTATGCGTTTGGGAGCAATCGGTGAGACCTCTGTGCCTTTGGAATATTGCGCCCAATCAACTGTTCCTGCGAACTGAACCATATAGGAGTTAAAGGAGTGGTAGGTAAATGTTCTACCGTTTGTTACGCTATAAGTACCTTTTGCGTATTGCGCTCCTGATGTTTGTTCGTTGAAGACATAGAGGAAGTTAGGCGCAGCGTTCTCTACCAATTCGGGACTTGATTGTGAGTAGTTAGAGATAGTGATATTCTTATATCCCGGTGTACCGATACATTTCCAGTTACTATCTTTTTTATCTCTGTTCTCCCGCGTGATTGAGCATGGCTGATCAGGATAAGTAAGTGTCAGGGCCTCTCCGGTAGCCGGCGTGATTGTAAAGCCTGATGTTGTAGAAGGGAAGTACATTGTGAGCAGTGAGCCGTCGGTATAGGTTACCCAAGCGACGGAGTCTGTACCATCAACAGCCTTATAGGGTTTGTGTGTAGCGGGATTGATGATTGTTTCTTGTTTCTGGTAAACGATACCATCTTTCCAAACGCCATCATTCTGCAGTGCTTTTTTATCTACAGAGAGGAGGTATCCTTCTCCAGCTTGCATCACATCGTCAGCGCTTAACCATTCCCAGAAGGTCGGAGTTTCTTGGAACCAACCTATTTGCGCGCGTTTAGCGCCGTTGTAGCGTTGAATACCCCAATAGTTCATAAATCCACCTATACCGAAGATATTGCTTACCTTGCAGTCAAACGGCAAGGAGATGAAATAGTGACGTTCTATATTGCCGGATCCTTTAGGTGCTTTTTCGTTATCCAGTTCAAGGGCGAAGATAGCCTGCTTGATGTCCGTTACTTTGGCCTCGTCTGTCTTGAAGCTTATCTGAGCCGCATCGCCATCCTCATGGCGCAGGAACATCACATCAGCATCGACATCCAGCACGCCATCGATTACGCGGTCAGCAGGAGCCCAAGCCGCGAAGAGGCGGTTTGTCTTGAAGTCATATACGACACGTAGTCCATATACACCCGGTGTTGTACCTGTTTTGATTACAGGGAAGGAGACAGGAGTAGATGTCTCGCGTCCATAGGAGTCTTTAACCATTCCTAAGAGGTAATGGATACCATAGTAATAGGATTTAAGAACCACATTAGCTACGGGGTGAGAAGCATCTATTTTAGCATACACAATAACCTCATATACCCAGTTAGACTTATCTTGGAACTTCGAGTCACCTGGGCTGGAGGCATATAGTGTTTCGTTGAGCAGTGTGGTGCAAGCCATTTCCTTATAGATTTGGCTTCCATCAGCGCAGATGATATTGAGGAAGTTATTGGTTGTAGCACCTCCGATGATACCGCGCACTATGTCGTTGGTAGTCGGTTCATAACCAAAGCGCAGGTTCACACCATCGGCCGCATTAGCGGTTTCGTCTGCTGTGAAATTACAGAGGACAGGGTTATAGTCGTTAGCGACGGTAGCTTTGATATTTTCGGTTTTATTTTTAGCGACGTTCTTCACCCAATAGTAACTGAATGTCTCATTCGGGAAGTTGGAGTTACGTGTAAACTCCGTCATGAGGTTATCAGGATTGGTTGTGTAGTTATCCCAACCGCCGTCAGCGCCATCTGTACGGATATAATAATTACCCTCATAGAGAGCGAGATTCGTTAATCCGTAAGGAGATGTTGTCTTTATTTTAGCGGTATATACGCCGGAAGCGTTAAAGATATTAGCCGGAAGGGTAGCCACTGTAGCGCCATTGTGCTCCAGTGTCACTGTTCCTTGACGATATGTCTTAGACTCGTTTGCGTTGGAAGGTGCAAAGAAGGAAACAATCTCGTCACTAGAGGTTACAATATTTGAAGTGTATATATCACCCGAACCCATTGTGATAACCAATTGGTAACTATCACTACATATTCCGGCTCCTCCACTCTTCGTACTATGAGCCGTCTCACTACTGAAACTAATTGTGTAGCAGCAGTCTGCAGTAACATTTGTGATATTATCCGTTTGATGCCACTTTGTAGAGCCTTCATCTTTCATATAGTCATAATAGAACAAGAAATTCGTTTTACTATCAGTGTCTAATGGCACAAGGGCTTGATAATAATTATAATCTCCATCATTCTTTATCCAAGTCATGGTAATATCTCCAGCTATACCGGTTCCCCAATAGTGAATCTTTTCTTTATCGGTATCCGTCCAATATGTATCAGTCGTTGCTATCTTGGCTTGAACTGTTATACCAGCCGTGAATTGAAGAGTCAATGTCTTGGTAATTGTAGTTGTGGAGTAAGAGTAGGTCACTGTGTACGTTGCTTCACCGGCAGCCGTAGCTGTTGCTATTATCTTTGTACCTGCTGCCATAGCAGTGATATTTGAAGAACCGCTGGTTTTAGTGGCAGTGATGGTGATATCATCAAATTCAATGACATCCGCCCATGATATGACAGGCTCAATGGTGATCTTTTCACCAACTACAGCAACTTGTTTGGTTGTTGGGAAGTCGGCCACCATGATATATTGTGACCAACCGTGATGGATACTACCAGCATCGACAGAGGCATCATTAGGATTATAAAACCACTGGTTACCACCCAAACCATCGGCGATATTCAAATCAGCGGTTTTTCTTTCGTCACCACCGGATAAACCATTGTTAAATATCACTTTATCGTACGAAACAGTAGATAAAACATAGTCATGTTTATACACTTTGCCTTGGTGTATAAACATTTGCTCACCAGGCCATGCCCTCTCATTAGTACCACTTCCACCATCCCAGATGTAAGCATGTGTATTAGCCCAACTATCTTTGTTGTAATAGTAGATAGTGTATGTTCCTTTTTGATCCCATTTTGCCCAGAAAGCCTTATTCCCGGTAGAACCGGTAGGGATAGTACTTACGGGAGTCGTTAACTCTGAGTCCGAGTACCATCCTGCAAATACATACCCCTCTTTGGTTGGAGTTGGTAAGGCAATATTTGCGCTCTCAATTGTGTAAGATGTTGGCGGAGCAGGACTAACAGGATTAGTACCACCATTCAAATTATAGGTAATGGTATAAGTAACTAAATTGTAGCAAGCGTATAACGTCTTGTCCGCGTTCATCGTCACTGCATATGCTTTTGCAGAGCTTTGCCGCGTGCCGGAACCATCTGCTGCCAGATACCAACCTTTCCAAGTATAACCTGTTTTAGCATCAGGAGCTGTCAGCGTCACGCTATTTCCACTCAGTACATAACTACCGCTTGATGTTGTTGGACTGGAAGTAATCGATCCGTTTCCTCCCTTAACTGTTCCAATATCATACGTCAATTTATATGCTACGGGATAGGTAACAGATAGTACATTCGTAGTTGGATTATATGAGAATGTATAGTCACCATCGAAATCTGGAGTAATTCCACAATTCTCAGTCACATTACTCATCGTCCAATTAGAACTATTAGTTCGAGTCATAGTGCCTGTATTACCAAAGAACTCTGAATCCTCAATAACCTTAAACCAATATGTAGATCCGGCTGTCAGGTTAACAGTCTTTGTCCAAGGAGTTGATGCGGTATTGAAATCATAGGTGTTTGTTCCGGTACCACCCGTTTGAGCGGAGTAGAAACGCAGTTGGTTATATACAGGCCAAGTAACTGTCAGTTTAGGTGTAGATGTAGAATAGTCCAACTTAAACTCATAATTTCCTGTAACATACGCACGCAACTCAATGTTCTTTCCGTCCGTCACTAATGATTTTGCTTTACCACCTTCGGCTTTTAGCAGATAGTATGAAGATCCGTCCGCTCCAAGACTATACCACGTTGAGGTACTGGTGTTATAAATCTTGAACTGGAAGTTCCCATTGTTATCACCCGAACAAACAGTTGTAACCGGCACGGTAAAGTAAACAACACTTTCTGTGGAGTGCCCGGTTTTCTTGAACATGGTGTTGTTGGCATCTGCTGTGGTACGCCAAGTAGTTCCGGTGGTAACAATCTTATTTCCACCGGCTACAATCCACGGAGAACTCAAATCCTCTTCAAATACAGCGGTAGCAGTACCGGTATCGCCTGAACCATCAGCCTTCAAAGTAATAGTAGCGCTTGTCGTTGAAGATGATGTTGCAGCAGCACCGGACAAATCCCAACGAACAAATTTATAACCACTTGCTGCAGTTGCCGTGATATTTTGCTTAGTTGCGACACCTAACGATGCCGTCGTGCCCCAACTTTTTGCGGTACTTCCGAACTTCAGCGAACCCTGTGAAGATGTCGCAGTAGTTACCGTAATAGTTGATTTGGTTTCATTAAACGAAGCGGTAATCGTCGAAGCAGCAGTCGGTTTGAATTTATTACTATTGGTCGTTGCAGCAGATGTAAATGAACCACTACCACTAGTAATCGTCCATTGCTTGAACGTATAGCCTGTACTTGGAGTTGCTGCAATATTAATACCTGTTAATTGTCCAACTGTCTGTGGCGTAGCCGCAGGCGTTGTTACCGATCCACCCGTTTCAGCTGCAAATGCCACCGACCAAGTTTTCTCTACAAACTTTACATAAACATTGGTTGCTGCAGATATGGTAGTAACGTATGATGTGTTACCGGCATCATGCTTACCTGAAGAACAAGCAGAATTAGTATACCACCCTTCTACTGTATAGCCGGTTGAAGGAGTCGCGGTGAAGGTAACACTGGTACCACTTAATATACTTGCCCCAGTAGCTATAGATGCTGAAGTGGACGTGTTCTTAGCGGCGAGCGTTCCGTTCCCTGATGAATGGACACCGTAGTTAACCGTATAATAAACAGCATCTTCTGTCCATTTTGCATAGAGAATTGTGTTGGCCGTAACTACGTCAGTGCTGAAGTTCCACGCATTTGTACACTCAGCTTCCTTATACCATCCGCCAAATGTCCAACCAGCTGCTGTCGGAGCAGTCGGAGTGGACGCTTTCCCTCCGGCTACTATCGTTTGAGAAGAGGGGGCTGTTCCATGCCCATTAGCATCGAAAGTAACGGTATATTTTTTCTTAAAGAAAGCATAGACGGTCGTTGCTTTATCGATATTATATTCATACGATTCATTTGTGGAGGATGGCGTATTACCAGTACCCCATCCAGCAAAAGCGTAATCGCTACTCAATGAAGAATAGGTCATGGTTATTAAACCAGTAGCAACTGCGTCGTAGGAGCCTGAAGCACCGCTATTTGTGGAAACATCGGAACGTGTTGTAGCACCGTCGCCTGAGAGATACGTACCTTTGATATTAACTGTCGCAGGCCAAGTTCCAGTCGTTACAGTCGTGTAGCTTGAGCCATTGGTGCTTGTTTTAACTTTTGCAGTGGCAGTATATTTTAGGAAATTGTCATTTGAGCTATAGTATGTAGGTGTTATACTACAACCATTACTTGCGCTAGCTGGAGTAATTAAATAAATACTACCACTGTTCAAACCATATGAAGTGTTCTTATTTGTATACTTCGTACTACTACCTTGATCTGTAAAAGAACCTGAATTCCATGCACTTGCGTTTCCGCAGATACGATAACCATTGAAGCCTCCCCAGTTACATGAAGCATTGATATAATACAGCTTTGTATTTGGGACACTGCTCATAGAGCCAGAAACCCATGTATAACCGGACTGATGCGCAAAGATTTGAATATGGGCGGTTGTCCATTTGGTCACATCATTCCTAAAGTAGATTTTACCACCCGTAAAATCTACACCCCACATCTGTCCGACACCGAGGGTGAGGAGCATGCTAATTAATACGAGTGTTTTCCACTTTTTGCAACTCGAAAAGAGTTGATTTAAGATTTTAGTTTTCATTGTTTTGTATTTTTGGTTGTTAATTATTTGCGTTGATTATAACAATTCTCCTTCTTGCAGCACTAATCTCTCAATCAAGGATGCCACATAAAATCCATAGTCGCTGCTGAGCTGAATAACATTTTGTATCGATCTATTTATATATATTTTTAGCGGGACAAACGAATAGTTTTTATATCGGTTATCTCTCGATATTGTCTCGATATTGTCTCGGTCATCTCTCGGTCTTGTCTCGGTCATCGGTCGGTGATAAGTTCCGACTATTTGTTAAATCAGTCTTTCTTTGCCTTGAGTTGACGTCGCACAGCAATAACAGCAGTTGCCACTAATGCAAAGAGAGCCATTACCCACGGTTCGCCAACAGGAGAATTTTCGGATTGTTCACCCGGGTCCGTACCACCACCTAACTTACGAGGACGAGGTCTGTTTGAAGTAGAAGAACCGGCAGAGGGATCAGAGAAGTCGGAAGGAGCATTCATTGTTCCAACTTCGTAAATCTGCGACCGATAAGGAGTGTAGCTATTCAACTGCATCGTTGGCGCATTCCCACTATACATATGCACATCCGATTGGTCCTGATAGGAATTAGACCATTCTGATTGTGCCACAACAGCTGTCGTCAATGACAGCGAAACTAAAACTAACGTAACAATTAAAATAGAATGTGTTTTCATATTCCGTATTATATTTATTCAGTTAATTACTCACCTATAGACATAAAAAAAGCGTGAAGTTCAGTTTTTCTTCACGCTCCCAAAGGCCTTCGCATGCCCGTCATCAGAGTAAAAAAACAACCGAAGTCCACGCCGAATATGTAAATGGTACAGTACGCCCTATGGCATACGTACACGAGATTTACACATCCCGAGGACATTCATTGCTCGTCTTTGGCTGATGACAAAAAGTTGCGAAGTTTTTGAGAGCCGCAAACAACGTCAATAAACGTCTTTTTCAATATGTCTTCTCCACCCCATAGGAGAAGTTCCCTCCCCGGCGTGGAAACGCGATTAAATGCAGTCGCGCATGCATTATATGCACACTCATATGCACAATCTGCCGCAAAATTACTACTTTTTGTAATAATATGCAAATATTTTGTGCAAAAAAATTATTTTTGTTGCGGAAAGTGCATTTTTGGAGGATAAAGAGGGGGAATAGGCAGACTAGGAAGCCTAGGGGGGCTAGGGGGGCTAGGGGTCCTAGATGGCCTAGAAAACCTAGAAAACCTAGGAAGCCTAGGAGTCCTAGGAAGCCTAGATAGCATAGGAAGGCAAGACTGAAAAAAAAATGAGAGGACTAATATCCTCTCACATTTCGTCTGGCAGCCGCCATTTTGTTTTAGCCGACTTGGGCGCCGGGGTGGACGGGACGGGAAACAGTGGTGACCACTAACTTACCGTCCGCATCGACGGCGGAGAGAATCATGCCCTGACTCTCCATACCCATCATCTTACGCGGCGGGAAATTAGCGATATAGAGCACCTGCTTGCCGACCAGCACCGACGGGTCGGGATACGACTGCGCGATACCGCTGAGGATAGTGCGACCACCCATACCATCGTCTAACTTAAACTGCAGCAGACGCTCGGACTTCTTGACGGGTTGGCAGTCCAGCACGGTAGCCACGCGGATGTCCATTTTGTCAAATTCATCAATAGATGTATCAGCCTTGACGGCTGCGGGTTTCCAGTTAGCGAGTTCAGCCTCTTTCGCTGCGGCTTCGTTCTCGGCTTTAATACGCGCGAGGCGGTCCAACTGATTTTGGATAGCGTCGTCTTCAATCTTCTCGAACAAGAGCGATACTTCGCCAAGCGGCGCGCCCTCGCGGAGCAAGTCCAAGCTGCCGAGGTCTTCCCAGTTGGCTTTTTCGAGGCAGAGCATATGACGCAATTTGTCCGATGAAATCGGGAGAAAAGGTTCAAAAGCGATAGAGAGATTAGCAGCAATCTGCAGGGCGAGATTGAGCACGGTAGCGGTGCGGTCCATGTCGGTCTTAGCGAGCTTCCACGGCTCAGTATCAGCCAGATACTTATTACCGATACGGGCTAAGTTCATTGCCTCTTTCTGGGCATCGCGGAACTTGAAGTCCTCGAGCAGGGTCTCGAGTTGGGATTTGACATTCTTAAACTCCTCAATCGTTGCGCGGTCATAGTCGGTGAAACCGGAAGTTTTAGGCACTTTGCCCTCGAAGTATTTCTTGGTTAGGACGAGTGCGCGATTGACGAAGTTACCGTAGATAGCAACGAGTTCGTTGTTGTTACGCGCCTGGAAATCCGCCCAAGTGAAGTCGTTATCTTTTGTCTCCGGTGCATTAGCCGTGAGCACATAGCGCAGCACGTCCTGCTTGCCGGGGAAATCGTCGAGATACTCGTTGAGCCATACCGCCCAGTTGCGGGAGGTGGAGATTTTGTCGCCCTCGAGGTTGAGGAACTCGTTACTCGGCACATTATCGGGCAGGATATACGAGCCTTCGGCTTTAAGCATAGCGGGGAAGACAATACAATGGAAGACGATATTGTCTTTTCCGATGAAATGGATCAAACGCGTCGATTCATCCTTCCACCAAGTCTCCCACTTGCCCCATTTATCGGGCTGTGCGTCGCAGAGTTCTTTGGTGTTGGAGATATAGCCGATAGGTGCGTCAAACCAGACGTAGAGCACTTTACCTTCGGCGCCCTCTACGGGCACGGGAATACCCCAGTCGAGGTCACGCGTTACGGCACGCGGTCGCAGTCCTCCGTCGAGCCACGACTTGCACTGTCCATAGACATTGGGACGCCATTCCTTATGCTCCTCCAGAATCCATTTCTCGAGCCACTGCTGGTATTGGTCGAGCGGCAGATACCAGTGGGAAGTAGGTTTTTTAACGAGCGCGTTTCCGGTCTCGGCGTTATAGGGATTAATGAGTTCCTCGGGTGAGAGAGTCGAGCCGCATTTCTCGCACTGGTCCCCATAGGCACCCTGTGCATGGCAACGCGGACATTCACCGCGGATATTGCGGTCAGTAAGGAAATGTCCGGTCTCGGGGTCGTAGAACTGCTCGGTTGTCTGCTCGATGAACTTGCCATCGTCGTATAACTTACGGAAGAAATCGGACGCCATCTGATGGTGAATCTTACTGGTAGTGCGCGAATAGACATCAAAGGAGATGCCGAAGCGCTCAAAACTGGATTTAATCAACTCATGATAGCGATCCACCACCTGTTGGGTAGTGATGCCCTCTTTGCGGGCACGGATTGTTACAGGCACTCCGTGTTCATCACTACCACCGACGAAGAGGACATCGCGTCCCTTGAGACGCAGGTAGCGCACGTAGATATCTGCAGGGATATAGACCCCTGCGAGATGTCCGATATGAACCGGACCATTGGCATACGGAAGCGCCGTAGTTACTAAAGTACGTTTAAACATATATCACTTAAAATTAAATATTCTGACATCCTTACTACTATCCACCATGGCGCCGGAGAGGAGTTGTATCAACTCGTCGCGGGTCACGTTACGGATTTTGCCCTCTTTAGCAACCGATATATGACCGGTCTCCTCAGACACGACAATAGCGATGGAATCGGAGTTTTTTTCACTTAATCCGAGTGCCGCACGGTGCCGCAAGCCATACTGTTTAGGAATATTCTGCTGTTTAGATACAGGCAAGATACACGCCGCAGCGTACAAACGATGGCCTACGATAATAAGTGCACCGTCATGAAGAGGGGTGTTCTTGAAGAATATATTCTCAATCAAGCCGGTAGAGATTGCAGCGTCGATATATTCGCCGGTATCGGCATATTCTTTGAGTTCGCTGCCATTAGCAATAACGATGAGTGCTCCTGTCTTGTTTTTAGACATATGCTCGCACGCCATTACAATCTGGTCAACATCCTGTTCCGCCTGCGCTCCGCGACGGCCGAGATGCCCCCAGTTAGTGAACCGCGCTCCGACACGGTAGAAGAAGCCGCGGATCTCCTCCTGGAAGATAACAATAAGGGCGATGGCACCGACAGAAATGATACGGTCAAAGAGTGCGCCGGTGAGTTCGAGTTGGAAGACCATCGTTACCAAGAACCAGGCTATCACAAACGCCAAGATACCCCAAAAGAGATTAACCGCACCCGAACGGCGCAAGAGGCGGAACATCTCGTACATGATGAGCGCCACCAAGAGAATATCAATAATATCTTTTATGCCAAATTGAAAGCCGACCATATGGGATAAAGTTTAAAAGGTGAGAGTTTAAAGGGTTACGGGTTAGGGGATGAGGGATTGGCGGTGGATGGCGACGTCGTGGACGCGGAAGATGGTGGCACCGAGGGAGAGGGCTAATTTATTCGCCTCGACCGTTGCCGCCAATGCTTCATCGGAAGCAGGCTCTACGCCTAACGGTTTATATAACATCGACTTACGCGATAGTCCGACCAAGACAGGCAGTCCTATGAGCTGCAGGTCACCAAGATGGGTCAAGAGTTCGGTACACTGCGCGACATCCTTATTAAAGCCGAAGCCCGGGTCAATAATCACATCCTTAACGCCCAAGCGATGCAGTTCGTCCACCTTACGAATCAAGTATTCTATGACTTCCACGCTGACCGGCCGTTTACCTTCGAGAGGCGCGTTATGCGTAAGTATATAAGGGACTCCCAATTCTGCTACGGAAGTGAACATATCCCCGATTCCACCGGATATATCGTTAATTACATCCGCTCCCCACTCCGTCACTGCCCGCCGCGCGATTTCAGAGCGGAAGGTATCAACTGAGACGACGACATCGGGATAGGCGGTGCGGATAGCTTTGAGAGCGATATTCAGTCTGCGCCACTCTTCTTCTTCCCCGACGGGTGTCGAACCCGGGCGTGTAGAACAAGCTCCGACATCCAGTATATCCGCCCCTTCAGCCAACGCTTTAGCCGCCATTGCGAGCACCTCGGCTTCGCTGATATTCGTGCAGGAAAAAGCGAAGCTGTCAGTGGTGGCATTAATGATAGCCATCACCTTGGGAGAGGCCAAGGAATACAGCCTTCCTTTTATATTTATAGCAGGCTCAGTCATTCGGACGACAAAAGTACAAAAAAATATTGAAAAACCCATAAAAATTGCGTCAAATAATGCAAAAAATGGCGTTTTTTCGATAAAAATGCACTTTTTTTGAAGATTTTCGTAGAAAAATTGGTCTGTATAAGATTTTTTTTGTATCTTTGCGGGCTGAAATGTGAAATACAACAAATTACGCAATATGAATAACGTATCTAAATTTGTTCTTTTATCTCTCGCAGTGGTTGCAATGACCGCATGCCAGACCCGTGAATTAAACACCAAAGTGTCAAACACAACCGGTTGGAACTACTATGACCAACAGACGACCAATTTTGAAGCCCAAGAGGGAGTAGGCAACGTGAACCCGATAGGCATGGTTGCCATCCAAGGCGGAACTTTCACAATCGGTGAAAAAGACGAGTTTCTAACCGCTCCCCGTAACAACACCCACCGTACGTTGACCGTGAGTTCATTCTACATGGACAAGTACGAGATTACGACGTTGAACTGGAACGAGTATCTTCACTGGCTCGAAGTAGTATTCGGAGATGTAGCTCCGAACCTTGTTCAGCGCGCTCAGCCGAAGAAGACTGTATGGCGTGAGGATATGGCGTATAACGATCCGTATGTAGAGAACTACTTTGACCATCCAGCTTTCTCTTTCTATCCTATTGTAGGTGTGACATGGGAGCAAGCGATGGCTTACTGCCAATGGCGTACCGACCGTGTTAACGAGATGGCACTCATTAACGCCGGAGCTATAGCTATTCCTGATTTTGCATCGTTGCGTCCGACAGACGACGAAGCTTTCAAAGAGGAATGGGAGACGACCACCGGTTATCAGATGGAGTCAATTGAAGTGCCCAATCCTGAAGATCCGGAGAACACGATTACCATGTATCGTCCGGGCTATGACTATATCCGCGACAAGTTTGTATTCAATACAGAGAAATATCTGGACGACGCATCCTATGTACCTGAGTACGGCAAGAAGCCCCGCACGAACTCGTATGGTGAGGAGCGCAAGGTGAGCCGTGCTGACGGTATCTTCGTTACCGGTTACCGTTTGCCGACAGAGGCTGAGTGGGAGTTTGCCGCCTATGCCCCAGTAGCCGGTGAGGACGGACTGACTATCGAAGGTAAGATTTATCCGTGGTCCGGTTATCATCCCCGTGATATGAGCAAAGCAACCGCCGGCAAGATGCAAGCCAACTTTGTTCGCGGTCGCGGCGACATGATGGGTGTGAGCGGTTCGCTCAACGACGGTTATGTTATCACCGCTCCAGTAGATGCATTTGCTCCGAACGACTTCGGTTTGTACAACATGGCCGGTAACGTAAACGAATGGGTATTAGACGTATATCGCGAGACCTCATACCAAGAGACATCAGAGTATAACTCCTTCCGCGGTAACATTTATATGAAGCCTAAGAAGAACGAAAAAGGTGAATATATACTGGACTCTCTCGGTTGTTTCGAGCTTGAGTTCTCCGGCGATGACGACCGCCGTGACTTCAAGGACGGTGACTTTGCTTCCATCATTGACACGGACTATCCGTTAGATACCGTAGGTGTAGAGAACCTGTCCGAGATCAAGTATGACCCGACCGATATCCTTGCTCCTCAAATAACCCGCAACACCCGCGTGTATAAAGGAGGTTCATGGCGCGACCGTATTTACTGGCTCAACCCGTCCACACGCCGCTACATGGAGCAAGACAGTTGCTCAAGCACTGTAGGTTTCCGTTGCGCGATGTCCACATTAGGCGACCAGATTCCAAGTCAATTCAGCCCGAAATGAAAATAAGGGTTAGAGATTAAAGGTTAGAGTTTAAAGATTAGAGATATATGAATTTTCCCACAAACGTAAAATACACCAGCGAGCACGAGTGGATTCGTGTAGAAGGTGAAGAAGCATATGTCGGTATAACTGACTATGCACAATCCGAATTAGGTGAGATTGTTTTTGTAGATGTAGATACCGTAGGCGAGACTATCGGACAAGGCGAAGTGTTCGGTTCGGTAGAAGCTGTTAAGACCGTTAGTGACTTGAATATGCCGGTTGAGGGCGAGGTTCTTGAGTTCAACGAGACCCTGAACGACCAACCGGAATTAGTTAATAACGACCCATACGGCAAGGGCTGGATGATTCGCATCTCCATCAAGGACAAAGCCCAACTGGACACCCTAATGGACGCAGCAGCTTATCAGGCTTCACTTTAAGCATAGCACTGCCATCCCTAATATAATAATCCGCGAGACATCAGTCCCGCGGATTATTATTTATATATAGGTGTAGGTTAGAATCCTGAATATACCACTTCCACATCCATCGGGTCTTGCGGATTCTTAGCACTCATGATCTGGGTAGCAGAAACGGTCTGCTGCTGTTTGATAGAAACGATATAGGTTGTACTATTGCTGGTAGCGGTAATCACATCCACCGGCACCATGAGCATATGCATTGTATCGGGGTTATTGGTGAAGCGCAACTGTTTAGTGAGCAGCGCCGAGAGGTCGTATGAATAGTAATACTCGGTATCACCGGCTTTATTGGTTCCCTTGGTGAGTTCGCCAATAATAGCACATGTATCAGCCGGCAGTTCGCGGTCGGTAAAGAAGCGATGCATCGCCGACTCTTTGATAAGCAGCATCTTAGGTGCGGGTTGCGACCAGTCATCCCGACCGGTAGTCTGATCGACATGGTTACAAACATTCACACGCACTTTAGCCATATTGACATACGGACGCTTATCATCAATCCGCGACTGTATGACGGACTGCATCTTTTTCATCGGGAGGGATAAGCGCGTGTATATATTAGCGGGAGCAATAATATAGTTATACAATGCAGCGTCGGCAGAGAGGGCGTCGAAAGTGCCTTGTTTATCGGCATAATTGATACAGTTAACCTGGCGCACCTCGGAATTGGCGTAGAAGGATTTCACATCCGATACGGTAGTATCCTTACCCGCCTTATTATAGGTAAAGGTATAATCGACATCAATAGCTATATCTACGATATTAAGGAGTGTTGTACTACCGAAGACACCGGCGATATACAAGCCTTTGAACTGTTTGTTGAATGCTTCCTGCGACTCGAAGTCACGCAACTGAAAGAATTTATTCGCAAAAGCGTCATTCATCTTCGCGCGCACCACAGTACTATAGGAATTAGTGGAAGTGGTATAGATAGAGTCCTTACGCTCGGAAGCCATAATGAGTTTCTCGTTCTCGAGGACAGGTTCACTGCCTTCGGATACATAGTCCTGCGGTTTAGTGTTTGTGGCATAGCGTGTTGCGTAATTGAAAGTAGCCTTATCCATCTCATAGGCATTAATTCCAATCGGTGCTTTTCCATCGCCGAACCAAGTTGAGTAAGTGAGTCGCAGATAGACTCCTTTGAGTTTGGCATTATCGGGATATCGGAAGCCGATGGGGCATGCGAACTGCGCCAGTACATCCGCATGGAGCGTACCGTATTTATTCTCCATTTCCCCGAGTAAAAAAGAATCGGGCATTGAGATAATCGAGTCGCAGAGGGTTATGGCTGATTGTATCTCGAATGTATCAGTGCGTACATATATTTCGTCCTCTTTCTCCAGAATAGATCCTCCGGCTGAAAGGGAGTCATCCTTACAGCCACTTAGAGCGAACGCCAAGATTAACAGTATGGGTAAAAGTTTATTTCGCATTATCAAGTAACGAATTACAAAAATCGGCATAACTATCCATATCATCGCCTTTATAAGGCATAATCGGTTTACCGCTTGTTTGTGCATAATTGAGCAAGCGCTGATTGACAGTAGGCGTTGCAAGAATAATCGCATCGGAGTAATCAATAGCGAGTCGCATCAACTCCTCATAGCCCACGGGGAAGTCGGCGATACTGCGCACGTCATTATGCGACATGTCGTCCACCAACAGTTTCTGTGTGAACTTAGAGGGGAAGGGCGTCTTATAATCATTATCGTCCAACGAGAGGATAATCTTCGCGTTAGCGAAGAAGGGTGTATCGGCATATGCTGTACGCAGATAGAGCGGTGCCAAAGCCCCCATCCAACCGGAGCAGTAAATGATATCCGGCGTCCAGCGGAGTTTTTTGACTGTTTCAACCGAGCCCCGTGCGAAAAAGATACAGCGTTCGTCGTTATCTTTGTACTCGATTCCGTTATCATCGGCTACCCCTTTGCGACGTCCGAAATAGTCATCGTTATCAATAAAATATATCTGAATCCGCGCAGCCTGGATACTTGCTACTTTAATCAACAAGGGATGGTCGGCATCCTCGATAATCAAGTTCATACCAGACAGGCGAATCACTTCGTGCAGCTGGTTACGGCGTTCGTTAATCTCGCCGAACTTAGGCATAAAAGTCCGGGTCTCCCAACCATTAGCCTGGAAGTACTCAGGCAAACGACGATTGACTAACCTTATCGGCGTTTCTTCAGCCAGATAAGGGTATATCTCCTGCGCGAGAAATAATATACGATTAGGCTCATTCATAGGCGTAGTATTTAAGCGGGACATAACTTCCCACTGCAAAGGTACGAAAAAAAATCGATATTTACACAATTTAATCGCATTTTTTTTGCAAATTCGTATATTTTTAGTAATTTTGCGCGTTTTTTTGGATATATATTACACAAAAATATGCAAATTTTAAATACAAAGCAAGAACTCCTCCAACAAGTAGAGGCTTGCAAAAGACAAGGAAAAACAATCGGTCTCGTTCCTACCATGGGTGCTCTTCACCAGGGTCATGCGTCTTTGGTTAAACGCGCCGTAGTTGAGAACGATGTTTGTTTCGTGTCCGTATTCGTTAACCCGACCCAGTTTAACAACAAAGAGGATTTAGCCAAGTATCCTCGTAACATTGAGCGTGATGCCAAGTTATTAGAGTCCATCGGTGCACATTTTGTATTTGCTCCGACGCCCGAAGAGATGTATACGGCCGAGGAGATGAACACCACGTTCCAGTACGATTTTGAGGGGTTGGACAAAGTGATGGAAGGCAAGATGCGTCCGGGACACTTCAACGGCGTAGTACAAGTAGTGAGCCGCCTCTTCTACCTTGTACAACCCACCCGCGCATATTTCGGCGAGAAAGACTTCCAACAATTAGCCATTATACACCAGATGGTGGAACGCTCCAAGCTGAAAGACACTTTTGGCGACCTGACGATTGTTGACTGCCCCATCGTAAGACAAGCAGACGGTCTGGCATTAAGCAGCCGCAATGAACGTCTGACCGAAGCGGAGAATAAACTTGCCACCAATATTTACAGGATATTAAAAGAGTCGGTGGAATCGGCAAAAAAAGGTTATTCCGTACAAGCTATCGAGAAACAAGTGACCGATGCTATCAATGCGATAGACGGATTAGAAGTAGAATATTACGAAATCGTTGACCAATCAACCCTTATGCCCGCCAAGGATTTTACACACGCGATTGGTTGTGTCACCGTTTATTGCGGTCCGGTAAGACTGATTGATAATATCAAGTATTAAAGGGTGAAAGGGTGAAAGGTGTGAAGGTTGTGATGGATAAAAATATTCCGTTTGTGCAAGAGGTGTTGGGTCCTTATGCTGATGTTATTGCACTGGAGCCTGAATCCATCACTCCTGATCAGGTGCGCGATGCGGATGCTCTAATTATCCGTACGAGAACCAAGGCCGATGCGGCATTATTAGATGGTTCGCGTGTACAATTCATTGCCACCGCGACGATTGGTTTTGACCACATAGATACTGAATACTGCCAGACCCATGGTATTGCATGGTCATCCTGTCCCGGCTGCAACGCACAAGCCGTATGCGACTACATAGAAGAGTGTTTGTGTGAACTGTCATTACCCAAGGATGCCACTATCGGCATAGTAGGTGTAGGACATGTAGGCACATTAGTTGCCCAAATGGCGGAAAGAAAAGGATACCATATTCTCCTAAACGACCCACCCAAGCAGATAGGTAAAAGTATCGGTGAAATCGCAGACAAATGCGATTTAATCACTTTTCACACACCCCTGACTAAAGACGGCATATATCCGACATATCACCTATGCGATGAAAACTTCCTGCGCCGTTGCAAATTCGATGCCATCATCATTAATGCGGCTCGCGGGGGAGTGGTTGATGAACAAGCCTTGCTTGCTTGCGGTCATCCGTTCGTATTAGACACATGGGAGAACGAACCGCATATCCGTCCACAGGTGCTGCAAGCAGCCCGATTAGCCTCTTATCACATCGCCGGATACTCCATTCAGGGAAAAATCAACGCTTCAGCGATGTGTTTAGACGCTTTTTGCAAACATTTTGGCACTCCGATTTTGTCAATTGACAAAAAAGTAGTATCTTTGCACGCTGAAGCGGGTGATTCGGCTCCGGGATGGATTCAACGCATATCCGAACAGTTGAAGAATCACCCTACCCAATTTGAGCAACTACGTAAACAATATAAATTAAGATAATGGCAAATTTTCAAAGACTCACTCCCCGTTCAGAGGATTACTCCAAGTGGTACAACGAATTAGTTGTCAAGGCAGATTTAGCCGAGCAGTCAGCCGTACGCGGTTGTATGGTTATCAAGCCATACGGCTATGCGATATGGGAGGCTATTCAGGCAGAATTAGACCGTCGTTTCAAAGAAAAAGGTGTTAAGAATGCCTATTTCCCTCTTCTTATTCCGAAATCGTTTCTCAGCCGTGAAGCAGAGCACGTAGAAGGATTTGCGAAAGAGTGTGCAGTAGTGACGCATCACCGTCTAAAAAACGACCCGAACGGTAAGGGTGTGATTGTGGATCCTGATGCCCGATTAGAGGAAGAGTTGATTATTCGTCCGACATCCGAGACTATTATCTGGTCCACTTATAAGAACTGGATTTCGTCCTATCGCGACCTGCCTATATTATGTAACCAATGGTGTAACGTTATGCGTTGGGAGATGCGCACCCGCTTATTCCTGCGTACGGCAGAGTTTTTGTGGCAAGAAGGTCACACCGCTCACGCGACCAAGGAAGAGGCTGAGGATTACGCCCGTACGATGCTGGATGTATATGCCGACTTTGCAGAAAACGTAATGGCTATTCCTGTTGTCAAGGGTGTCAAATCTCCGAACGAGCGTTTCGCAGGTGCTCTTAACACTTACTGCATTGAGGCTATGATGCAGGACGGCAAGGCATTACAAGCCGGAACATCTCATTTCTTAGGGCAGAATTTCGCCAAGTCCTTCGATGTCCAATTCCTATCCAAAGAGAACAAGTATGAGTATGTATGGGCAACGTCGTGGGGTGTATCGACCCGTTTGATGGGTGCGCTCATTATGACTCACTCGGACGATAACGGTTTGGTTCTTCCTCCTCATTTGGCACCGATACAGGTAGCTATTGTACCTATCTTCAAGACTCAAGAGCAGTTAGACGCTATCATGGCGAAGCTCAATCCTATTGCCGACAAGTTGCAGCAGATGGGTATTCGTGTACAAGTCAACACGTCCGATAAATATACACCGGGTTACAAATTTGCAGACTATGAGTTAAAGGGTGTGCCAGTACGCTTAGCGATGGGTGGTCGTGATTTAGAGAACGGTACGATTGAAATAGCCCGTCGTGACACGCTTACCAAAGAGACTATTTCTATCGATGGAATCGAAGAGAAGATACAATCATTACTGGAAGATATCCAACGTAACTGCTATCAAAAAGCGCTTGATTACCGCATTGCCCAAACGCGCGAAGTGAACTCATACGAGGAGTTCAAAGAGGAGATTAAGAAAGGCGGTTTCCTTCTATGCCACTGGGACGGAACTCCAGAAACGGAAGAGCGTATCAAAGAAGAGACGAAAGCGACGATACGCTGTATTCCGTTAGAGGCTCTTCCGGGTCACACTAATGAGCCCGGCAAGTGCATGGTAACGGGTAAGCCGTCAGCCGGGCGCGTTGTTTTCGCCATCGCGTATTAATCTGGCACACATTTTGTAGATGCAGTCCCAAACAATGAAACGGCTGCTATACATATTCGTTGTATTGGCAGTGAGTGGCAACCTACTCGCTGCCAATAATCATTTGGATTCCGTGCTGTTCCGCATAGACGGTACTGACACGATGTATATAGCGTTTTTGCATGACGTATATGTTTATCCGCCGTTACAATTCAAGAACAAAAGGCAGGAGAAGTTCTACTGGCGTACAGTTCGCGATGTACGGAAGACGCTCCCATACGCCAAACTAATCACAGCAGATATGGCTCAAGCGGATGCCGAATTAGCCAAGTTAGCGACAGACAAGGAGCGTCGCAAATGGTGGAGACAGTACGAACGCTATTTGTTCAAGAAATACGAGAAAGACTTCCGTAATATGTATGCCTCTCAGGGTCGTATGCTGATGCTGCTTATGGACCGTGAGTCAGATAAGACGAGTTATGAACTAATCCGTCAGTATAAAGGCAAGGCGTCTGCGGATTTCTGGCAGTTTATAGCCAAGCTCTTCAAGAACGACCTTAAGGAAGAGTACGATGCGGCAGACAAAGACCGCATTATCGAACGCGTTATCACGCTTGTCGAGGCAGGTCAATTATAATTCCCTATTCAGTAATAATTGCTGCAGGCGGTTATAGTCCGTCTTCATGTCATTTACGTACAGTTCATCGGTTAGCAGCCTTTGGAGTTCGCGCCGAATGATATGGTTTTTGAACTTAGGTCCGACGGCTTCGTAGATGATTTGTCTGCCTGCGATAATATTCGGCAGCGTATAGAAGCGTATTTTAAAGATAAACGGTTCGAGCCAACCGAGCCAGTAGGAAGTATAGATACGATAGACCGCCAGTTGCGGGCAACCGAGCAGAGCTGTCTCGAGCGAGGCGGTGCCGGAAGTGACGATAGCGGCTTTTGCATTATACAGAGCCTGCCACGTATCGTGCGTGAGTATTTCGGTGGTATTGAGGAACTTGTTATAGAACGCGTCTTCAATATTAGGAGCAGCTGTAACGATGATGCGGTTTATTTGCTTATGAGCCAGAGCTTCCCTCGCAGCGATGAGCATTTTAGGGAGGCAATTTGCTATCTCTCCGCGCCGGCTGCCGGGCACCAAGACGAGGTCGTTGGCAGGATTGAGCGGATGCTCTTGTTTCCAGTGTTTGACAGCCTGAGCGGTCGGGTTACCGATATAGGTACAATGGTATCCGAATTTAGCATAGAAGTCCGGCTCAAATGGGAAGATAGCCAAAACCTCGTCACATAATCGTGCAATCTTATGAATGCGGTGTGTTTTCCACGCCCACACTTTAGGGGGGATATAATAGATGATTTTAAGATTAGGCAGGTTCTTCCGTGCAAAGTCTGCCATTTTAAGATTGAAGGAAGGGTAATCGACTAAGATGAGTTGGTCGGGTTGTTCTTTAATCAGATTTTCTTGTGCGATGCGGAAGTTCTCCTTTATCTGTTTCGCGTGCCTCAAGACGGCAATCACCCCCATAAAGGCCATATTCTTATAGTGTTGGAAGAGGCGGGCCCCTTGTTGTTGCATTTTATCTCCGCCGAGTCCCATGAATTGCGCTTCCGAATCTTGGACCCGGAGCGCTTTCATGAGCTGGGCAGCATGGTTATCACCAGATGCTTCGCCAACGATAAAGAAGTACTTCATACTATCTTATTCGGGCATCATTACGACTTCGAAGACGTTACCGGCATCCACCACCTTTTTGAGTGTTTGTTGTACTGTTTGGGCGTTAACGGCTTTGACAGCATTCTCATAGTCGGCAAGGAGATTGAGGTCATAGCGGTAATAGTCCTCAATTGCATCAATCCACCATCCGTTTTGCTCAATTTCTTCTGCGAAGTCTTTGAGCATAGATTCTTTAGCTTTCTGCAGGTCGTCTTCGCGTGGTCCGTTAGCGATGATGGTTTGCACTTCCTCATGAATGATAGCCATCAGTTTTTCCTGCTTAAGCGGATCGGTATCGAATTGCATAAGGAGAGTAGCGCAAGGCACAGGAACACGTCTCATAAATCCTGCCGTTCCGACTCCGTAAGAACCTCCTTCGCGTTCACGCACCGACTCAAGGTAACGCATATCGAGCACGCGTCCTATAACCTCCATATTGAGAGCGTTAGCCAAGGTATATGGCAACTCGTATGAGGTATATTGGATGCGGTTTGTCGCTGTTTTGATTTGCATATCGCGAGTGAAGTAGTTTTTCTGTTCCCCTTTCGGTGCGCGCACACCGTTATCGCGGAAGTTCTCGTGTTTGCATTTTGCCTTAAGCCCACCAATCCATTGTGAGATGAGTGCCCGTGTAGCCTTATCGTCCGGATTGATATTACCCACGAAGATATAAGTAAAGTCGGCGGGATTAGCAAATCTCTCGGAGTAAATCTGCATCACTTTGTCGAGCGATACATTCCGTAGCAACTCGTTGTTGAGCAGCATGACGCGCTCGGAGTGGTTAGCCGCCATAAGAGAAACGGAATCGCGGAAGATAGCTTTATGGTTTTTATCTTTATTTGCCAGTTGGTTAGCGAGCATCCCCAAGAGCGTCTGATAAGCTTCCTCATCACGTCTCGGAGCTGTAAAGGAGAGATAGAGCAGTTGGAGCATCGTCTCGAAGTCCTTGACAGACGAAGCACCGCTGATAGACTCTTCATAAGCACCGATACTGCCATTAATGCTGACTGTTTTGCCGCTTAGGGCTTTCTGGAGTCCCATATATGAGAAGTCTCCGAGTCCCATGAATGAGATGACGTCGGTAGCGAGTAGTGCAGAAGGCAGGTCCTCCACGTCAATAAGCGAACGTCCACCTTCCGAGTAAGCGTACAGATTGATTTCATCGGATTTAAACTCGGTAGGTTTAATAATAACGCGAGCACCGTTTTTGAGCAGCAATTCGGTTGTACCTAATTCGGAATTCTTGATTGTTTTCTTGATAGCGCCGGCTTTTGGTGCTTTTTTCACAAGGTTATTATCAATTATTTCCTCTTTTGGTGCCTCTATCTCCATTTTTTCCACTTGTTGGAAGAGGTCAAGAACTTGTTGTTCAGTAGGAATCACGATACCTTCCTTATCCGGTCCCATGATAGCAATACCGGGATTAGGTGTGAAGTAGGTTTGAGCGACTTTATTGACCATATCGACAGTAACCATAGGCAGGAGTTGTTTTGTAAACTCATATTCCCATTCGATACCGGGGCATGATTCATGTCGTGTAAAGTTACGTATATACTCACGAGCAAGTGTTTGGTTCTGCCGTGTAGTGCGCTCGTTGTATGCTTTCTCCATACTATTGAGTGTATTGGTTTTTGCGAGTTCGAGTTCGGTATTGGTGAACCCGTACCTGCGCATTTTCTCCAGTTGGATGAGCAGTTCCGACAGCGCCTCTGTTTCTTTTCCCTCTTTAGGAACACAGATTGCTTTGAATGCATCTTTGAGTTTAAACTCCTCGCCATAGTAAGCATAGTATCCCACAGAAGCAGCGGATGGTTGCATAGCCAATTCGGAGAAGCGGTGATTAAGCATCTGGTTAACGAGTTGGTGCATCAAACCTTGCGCATATTCGGCTTGTGTGCCTTGGAAGGCTTCGGGAAGTTGTGGATGGAGGTACTCGACGGAGATACGTGTTTGCTGCGCCTCTTTGTCAGTAGCGATAGCCACCGTAGGAGCTTCGTAGAAATTAACGGTATAGATTGGTCTTTCGCCTCTATTAGCACGGGCGGGTACATCAGCCCAAAGAGCTTTTATTTTCTGTTCGATTTGGTCCACGTCTATATCCCCGACGACGATGATAGCCTGGTTGTCCGGTCCGTACCATTTTTTATAGTAAGAGCGTAGTGCTTCATATTCGAAGTTATTGATGACCGCCGTATCACCTATAACATCGCGTTTTCCGTATTGGGTGTTGGGATAGAGTTTGGCCCTGATGATGTTCCCCATCCGTCCGTTGGCGTTATTACGTGTACGCCACTCTTCGCGGATGACCCCGCGTTCTGCATCTATCTCTTCCGGTAAGAGGAGTAATCCGCAAGCCCAATCGTGCATAACGAGTAGTGCAGAGTCGATGATACCCTCGCGTATAGTAGGCACATCAGATAGTCTATAGACGGTCTCATCAATGGAGGTATAAGCGTTGATGTTCCCCCCAAAGTTCACACCAATAGACTCGAAGTAGTTGATGATACCTTTCCCCGGGAAGTGTTGGGTACCGTTAAACGCCATATGCTCCAAGAAGTGCGCGAGACCGTTTTGGTTGTCCTCTTCGAGCACAGCGCCGACAGCTTGTGCGATATGGAAGTCGCAGCGTTGTTTAGGCTGTTCGTTATGGCGTATATAATAGGTTAAGCCATTGTCTAACTGTCCAAACCGGATAGCGGAATCGAGTGGTAATTTAGGTAATTGTTGTGCATTAGCACAGAGGAAGAGCCCGAGAGTAAAGGCTACAAATGATACTCTTTTCATATAGTTGTCGTTGTCGTTTTTGTTTTACGTTTTTTAGGAGCGGGTTGTTCGACCGTTTTATTCGCCTCGATTATTTCATCGCCACGGCTCTTCCATGGCCGAGGTCCGAGGATACGCTCTACGTCCTCTGAAGTGATGACTTCTTTTTCGATAAGCAGTTCCGCCATTGCATGGTGTCCGTCTTTGTTATCGGAGAGGATTTTTTTAGCTCTTTTCATTTGCTCTGCAATGATGGCCGCCGTCTCTTTGTCAATGACCTCAGCCGTATTTTCGGAATACGGTTTCGTAAATCCGTAGTCATAACGTCCTGTAGAGTCATAGAATGATACGTCTTTTAGTTTATCGGACATTCCGTAGTAAGCGACCATAGCATATGCCTGTTTAGTAGCTCTCTCGAGGTCATTGAGTGCTCCGGTAGATGTTTGGTCAAGGAAGAGTTGTTCAGCCGCTCTTCCTCCGAGCAGTGAACAGAGTTCGTCCAATATATGCTCCTTATTGGTGAGTTGCCGTTCTTCGGGCAGGTACCAAGCGGCTCCGAGCGCTACTCCCCGCGGTACGATTGTGACTTTAACGAGCGGGTTCGCATACTCGAGTAGCCAAGAGATAGTAGCATGTCCGGCTTCGTGATAGGCTATAGAGCGTTTCTCCTCGTCGGTCATGATTTTTGTTTTGCGCTCCAGTCCTCCCACGATACGATCAACAGCGTCCATGAAGTCCTGTTTACCTACATGTTTGTGGCTGTTCCGTGCAGCAATAAGTGCTGCTTCGTTGCAGACGTTAGCGATATCGGCTCCCGAGAATCCCGGTGTCTGTTTAGCAAGGAAGTCCACATCCACCGTGTTATCGATTTTAATAGGTTTGAGGTGCACATTAAATATCTCTTTTCTCTCTTGCAAGTCAGGCAAGTCAACGTGAATCTGTCTATCAAACCGTCCTGCACGTAGTAATGCTGAGTCAAGTACATCCGCTCTGTTGGTAGCAGCAAGGATGATTACTCCGGAGTTGGTACCAAATCCATCCATTTCGGTGAGGAGTTGGTTGAGTGTTGATTCGCGTTCGTCGTTACCTCCAGTCATGACGTTCTTACCGCGTGCTCGTCCGACGGCATCTATCTCATCGATGAAGATGATAGATGGTGCTTTTTCTTTAGCCTGTCTGAACAGGTCCCGTACGCGGCTTGCTCCGACTCCGACGAACATCTCTACGAAGTCCGAACCTGACATAGAGAAGAAGGGCACGTTAGCTTCTCCCGCTACCGCTTTAGCAAGCAGTGTTTTACCGGTCCCCGGAGGTCCTACGAGCAATGCGCCCTTAGGGATTTTTCCACCTAATTCGGTATATTTTTTAGGGTTTTTGAGGAAAGAGACTATTTCTTCCACCTCCTGTTTAGCGCCTGATAATCCCGCTACGTCCTTGAAGGTGACTTTGTCTTTTTTATCTTTGTCAAAGAGTTGTACTCTTGCTTTTCCGACTCCGAAGATGCCATTTCCGGCACCACCTCCTATACCTCTGCTCATCCAGAAGATGAAGAGGATAAATAGTACAAAAGGCAGGACATTAACAAGGATGAGATACCAGTAGTCACGTGACTTAGCATAGCTCACGTCGATAGCCGGCAGCGAGTCCGTCTTACGCTGTTCGTTGACCTCATCGAGGAAGCGTGTGAACTCATCGACAGAAGGGATAAGTGCTTTGATTTCACCTTTTGCTTCCTTTCCTTTGGCGGGGTCTCCGAAGACGAGGACATAGCTCTCGGTACGCACTTTGGCTTTAGAGGTATTATCGTCGAAGACTGTGACAGACTCGATGGCATTATTCCGGATATAGGACTGATACTTGGTATAACTGAGGTCCTTTTGGGGTCCGTTGTCCTCTTTATTACCAAAGAGCCACAGCGCGAAGATGACGAACATCAGGGCATAGAGGATAGTAGAGATAATACCTCGTCCTTTATTCTTAGAGTTTTTATTTTTCCGTCCGTTATCAGGCCGGAGATTCGGTTTTTTTTCTGTACTCATAAGGGTTACGGGTAATGGGTGAAGGGGTTAGATGTTAGCTATTTCGGTAATTTTGCCATCAGACCAGAGGTTCTCGATGTCATAGAAAGCACGCGGTGCACGTTGCATAATATGTACGAAGACTGTTCCATAGTCCATAGCTATCCACTCTGCATTTTCCTGTCCGGCGACAGCGAGCGGATGGATATGAGTAGTGGTACGCACGAAGTCATCCACTTCGTCAGCGATTGCGGCGACTTGCGTATTGGAGTTACCTTCCGCCACGATCATGTATTCGACCGGTGCTTCTTTGACTTTTCGAAGGTCAATAGAGACGATACGTTGCCCTTTTCTGTTTTGGATACCCTCGATAATGGTATCCACGAGTTTTTTAGTAGAAACTTCTTTCATTATCAAATTACATTACACGATTTGGGGCACAAAGGTAGTGTTTTTTTTTCAGATATGCAAATAAATATACGATTTTTACAAGAAAAGTATAGAATAAGCCCATTTTTGGCCCGCTATGTTCCCGTTTGACTTTCGTTCGACCTTTGTTTGACTTTAGTTTGACTTTCGTTCGACCTTCGGGTGACCTTCGGGTGACCTTCGGGCGACCTTCGGGAAAAAGGGGATAGAATTTACAATTTTACAATTAATAATTAAAGGATGAAAAATTAATTTACAATTTTACGATTTACTATTTACAATTAAAGGATGAGAAATTAATTTACAATTTTACGATTTTACAATTAACAATTAAAGGATGAGAAATTAATTTACAATTTTACGATTTTACAATTAACAATTAAAGGATGAGAAATTAATTTACAATTTTACGATTTACTATTTACAATTAAAGAATGAGAAATTAATTTACAATTTTACGATTTACTATTTACAATTATTTACGATTTACTATTTACAATTAAAGAATGATAGGTTAAAGGGGGAAAGTGATGGTCATTTCACAGCTGGAGCAGTTGAAATGGAGGCTGAGGAGTGTGCCATTCTGAAGGCGAATGGCAGCAGGGAGAGTTTGCGGTGCAGCGGCACTGTTACCCGCGGAATTGCTGTCAGAGGCGGTTTGATGCCGTTTAAGGCATCGTCCGAGTTCATAGAGAATGCAGTATTTACAGGTCATAAGCGGCTCAGAAGTAAATTGAGTGCGTTCACCGTTTCCCTGTAATTGCTGATTGTTAATATGAAAGGTGTGCGAGGTTATTTGCAGTTGTAGGTGCGAGGGTATTTGCGGTTGTAGGTGCGCAGTGTTGCCATCCTCCATATTTTGCAATGCCTTCCGGCGAAGAGCATTGAGCTGCGCGATAGGAATAAAGGGTACAGACCTATCGGTTCGTTGGTTGTCCAAAGTAAAGGATTGAGCCACGTAGATGGTGTCGCCCAATTTGGTGAGTTGCTGTTCGATGGTTCGCAATGCCGCTTGGGGATTTAACGCACTTTGAGCACTTTCCGGGAGCTCACAATATGTCTGATGCGGTTTGATGTGAGCAGAGAGAGGTTGATAAATGAGGGTATAGGCATTATCGGTGACAGTAAAACGCACATCGACCGGTACTCGCCGTTCGGCATGGAGTGACTTCATGAAGTCCACATCCAGATTTCGGAAGAGTGCCTGCGGCACATTAGTCATAGCGGGAAATGCCTTATTGATTTTGATGGTGTCCGCCCGGAATCCGTTGACAGAGCATCCGTCGTCCCCGATAGTCAGTCCGTCTCCGTTATGCAGTTCAACTCCGTCTTTTAGACGCACCTTCAAGGTATTACCGTTGACGGCAAGCAGCTGCCCGATATATTCGCCTGTCGATTTAGGTGTGAGCCAATTCGCCATAGGTTTTGTCCGCCCGTGCAGGAAGTAATCGGTACTTCCGCGATGGAAGGTCTTGGCGGGTGAAGGAGAGAAAGAATAGTTGATTGCAGCGTGTTGCTTGTTGATATTATCCAACGCCCGGCGGTAATAGGCAGTGATGTTCGTGACATATGCAGCATCTTTGAGCCGTCCTTCAATCTTAAAGGTAGTGACGCCAGCCTCGATGAGTTCCTTCAGGAAGAGTGAGCGGTCAAGGTCTTGCAGCGAGAGCAGATAGCGTTGGTGTATAGGCAGTCCGTTGTTGTCCCGCACCTCATTGCCATCTTTATCCAAGAGGTCATATTTCATACGGCACATCTGGGCACAACAGCCCCTATTGGCAGAGCGGTTCATGAGCACTTCGGACATGAAGCATCTTCCTGAATATGAGACACATAATGCTCCGTGTACGAACGCCTCAAGCAGGATATCCGGGACGGCTTGGTGGATGGTTTTTATTTTCTCAATAGAGAGTTCCCGCGCGAGTACGACTTGTTTAAATCCCATATCTCTCAGTCGTGCGACCTGTTCGACAGTACGGTTATCACATTGTGTAGAGGCATGTAGGGTGAGGTCCGGCAGCGAAGTGAGTAGTGCCTGAGCCAGTGTGAGGTCCTGTACGATGAGCGCGTCGATTCCTATTTGATGGAGTTGTACTGCCAGTCGGAACGCCTCTTCGTATTCGTCATCATGCAGTAGTGTATTGAGTGTAACATGCACCTCTACTCCAAAAGCGTGCGCATAGTTGACGAGGCGCGTGATGTCCTCCACAGTATTTCCCGCTGCCGCTCTTGCCCCGAATTTAGGAGCTCCGATATAAACGGCATCAGCGCCAGCCTGAATAGCGGCGACAGCTGTTTCGTAATTCTTGGCGGGAGAAAGGAGTATCATGGTTGCTATTTGTTTAAAGCTGTCGAAGCGCGTGTGAGAGTCTATATAGGACAATGCCCGCAGTGACAGAGACATTCAGGCTGTGTTTAGTGCCATATTGCGGGATCTCGATACACGCATCACATGCGTCCACTACCTCCTGCTGCACTCCGAAGACCTCGTGTCCGAGAACGACAGCGATATTGGAGGAAGGCAAGGCGGAGACGGCTTGTTCGAGTGTAATAGAGTCATGGACCTGCTCGACGGCATAGACGGTATATCCGTTATTATGAAGCGTTTGGACGGCATCCAAGGTGTCTTGGAAATAGCGCCACTCGACTGTTTCCTCGGCTCCGAGGGCAGTTTTGTGAATCTCGTCATTAGGCGGACAGCAGCAAATCCCACAGAGATAAACTCCTTTGAGGCAGAAGGCATCGGCAGTCCGGAAGACGGCTCCGACATTATGCTGCGAGCGTATATTATCCAGTACAACGACGAGCGGCAGTTTATTCGCCTTGTGGAACTGTTCCACGGTAAGGCGGTTCATTTCAGCAGTTGTTTTCTTCTCCATCATTGTATAAGGAATGTATAATGCGTAGTGAGTTGCGTGTCGGTTATATCCACGATAAAATCTTCGTGTATAGGTAAGATACGCCCGTTATCGAGGAAGAGGAGTATATTGGCGGTTGTTTCGTCCACATGTTCAATCAATCCTTGCGGTCCTTGCTCGTCATCCACGAGTTGCCTTCCCGCCAGAGAAGCCCAAGTAAGCGTCTGCGTGCTGTCGGTATTATCGGATGAAGAGTCATCCAGCTCCATGAATATCTTAGCGGAGATGAGGCGGTTGGCCTTTTGTTCGGAGTCAATCCCTTTGAGTTGCATGAGTGCATCATCCCCTTTTGTATGCCAATCAAGGACGCGGAAAGGCACAGGAATAGCCTCTAACTCGATGAAGATAAAATCCGGATCCAAGTCAAAGAAGAGTTCATTGTCCATAAGACATTGCACTTCTCCATTGGTTCCATGAGATTTACGTACGTATCCTATTGGTATAAGCCGGTTCATATCAGTTTCGAATTGTTAGCCGATGGTTGGAATAGATGGGGTTATATTTTCGCAATGCCTCTTTGCTGACAGCATTAACAGGTGTAGCGTATCCGTGGGAGACGTCATATTGTTCTCCGCAGGCGGGACAAACGACAAAGAATCCGTCCAAGTAACAGGGTGTTCGTTTGAGGCAATGGGGGCAGCAGAGGTCAAAAGCTGCATATTGCCTGTCGTGTGTGATGTAGATTAATACGCCTGCATAGCCGTAATAGTCGGTGTTTGTGAGCGGAATGGTTTTGTTGTGATAATGATAGCCCGTTGCATCAACGATGATGTATTCTCCGATATTATCGGTTACAAAATGCACGTATTCCCCCGCCTCGGTATTGATGACGAGTTGCACGGGCGAAGTGGGGACAGACGAGTTAAAGGTAGTTCCTTCGCATGCTGTCAGCCCAAGAATGACCAATAACGTACAACATATATGACGAGGTAATGACATTACTGAACGGCATCCAAGTGAATAGTGAAAATAAGCGTGGAATAGGGCGGAATAAACGAGACAGTTCCTTCGGTTCCCTGCGCCTCTTCGAGATAGCCTAACTGGTACGGGATATAGAGGATAATATCCCCGTTAGTGTGTATCTTTTTTATTCCTTCGGCGAATCCGGCGATAAGCGAATTGACCTCGAACATATTAGTCCCTCCCTCGAACTGTGCACCGTTAATGAGTCGTCCGGTGTAGGTACACGTAATGAGGTTGCTCTGCGACGGTCTTGCGTCGTAAGGGTTGGGGTCAGCGATGACCTTATATTGCAATCCGGAAGATGTAACGACGACATCCGGGTTCTTTTTGTTTTGCTCGAGCCAGAGTTGATTTTGGGCTTTCCAGTCCAACCAGTCTTTTTTCTTACAGGCGGGCAAAGCCCCGAGGATAAGGATGAGCAGTAAGGGATAGATTATTTTTTTCATACGGTTGATTATTTAGCGAGCCATGAACTCGGATTGAGAATTGTTTTGTCCTTCCAAATCTGGAAGAAGAGTTCTGTTTTATTATCTTGTTCCGGGTCAGAGAAGATGGTTCCTATTTTCTGTTTAGCGACCACATTATCTCCCTGTTTCACATTGAGTCTGCTCAGTCCGGCATATACTGAGCGATAGTTACCGTGTGCAACGATAACGGCATAGGATCCATTCATGAGGAAGCATGAAGTGACTTGTCCTTCGAAGACGGCTCTTGCCCCTTGTCCCGCCGTTGTTTGCAGGTAGATACCTTTATTATCAATTGTTACATCTTTATAGACAGGGTGTTGGTGTTTGCCGAATTGTCCGCTGATAAATCCTTTTTCGACGGGCCACGGGAGGCGTCCTTTATTTTGTTCAAAGTTACCGGCAACGAGTTGTTGTTCTTTAGTGAGTGCGACTTGTGCCTGCGCTTTAGCCTGTTTTTCAATAGTTTCGGAGATACGTTTATTGAGGTCGTCCACTTTTTTCTGCTGTTTTTTAAGCTGCGCCGTCAGTTCTTTTTCTTTTTTCTTCAGGTCTTTGAGCATTTGTTGCTGTTTACGTTCGTCTCTTGCCAAGGCCTCCTGTTCGCGTTTCTGTGTTTTGAGGGCGTGTTGTTTATCGTTTTTGTGCTGTTCGAGTTTAGTATTTTGTGTATTTATTTCTGTTTTAACACCCTCGATGCGTGCCACTTGCTGATGCCTGTATTGGGCAAACATCTGCAAGTACCGGACGCGTCTGACGAGTTGCTGGAAGCTCTTGGCAGAGAGGATAAACAGGAGTGGTGACTGCTGCAGTCTGACATAGTGGGACTCCCGAACGATATTGGCATAGTCCGCCTTAAGGGAAGCGAGTGTCTGTTCGAGCGTATCCCTGCGGCGGTTGAGCACTCCTATTTCGTCATCAATCGAAGAGATCTCCTTGCCGAGGCTATTAATGAGTTTCTTTTGGGTAGCAATATTCTGATTGATGAGCTGCAACTTCGTTACGGTAGCCGTTTCGTTCTTTTTTGTTTGCTTGAGCATTTTATTGGTTTGCTCAATCTCCTGCTTGAGTTGCCGTTGCTGTTTTTGCAGGTTTTTGACGGAATTATCAGCAGCAGACAACCCCACAGCAATTAGTATGAGTAAACAATATGTGAGTATTCGTTTCATTCAGGCAAGAAAGTATCTACGTATTTATATTTATCCACATTTAACCGGCGGATGAGTATTGGTGCATCATAGGCAATATCTCCATAGGTCAAGTTGAGTCTGAGCAAGTGCCCTTTGTAGGCATAGTTAAGGGTCACGCTGTCCCCCTTTTGAGCTTTTTCCGCCGCAGCAAAAGCCTGCAAGTCGTTCCATCTGATTTTAGGTACGAGTGGCAGCGTTTTCGTTAGTTCAACCGCCGTATATTGGTGATTAATTTTATCAATTGCCAAAGCTTGCCCGGGCGTTATCTCGAGTCTTCCTATTTCGATATTCATCATAGGTCTTAGAGAAATGATGACAAGGGAATCCCTCATGACCTGCATTGCGCAACCTATGGTATATGCCATAGAGTCCATGGTGACGGTAGCCGTGCAGTTGGATACATTAGCTGTTTGCCAAGCCGGTTGTTTGGTGAGTTTACGCGAAGTAGCACACCCACACAAGAGAGCGACCAAGAGAATCAATATGCCTATTCGTTGTTTCATTGTTTAATCTGTTCGAGATGTTCCAAGACCACTTTTTTCACCTCTTCATCTTTCGCATTTTCGAGAGCTTTGCGGAGATAGAAAGCAGCCAAGACATCTTGCCCTTTGAGATGAAGAATCCACGCGTAGGTATCCAGGAATACGGGGTTATTGGCATCGGCTTGTATCGTTGTGGAACTCATCTGTTCAGCCTGGCTGAGATTGCCATTATGTGTAGCCAAGCTATAGGCAAAGTTATTGAGGGCTGTCAAGTTTTTAGGCCATAGATAGATGGCTACTTCGTAATTCTCGTAAGCTCTGTCACGTTGGTCCATAGTCATCAAGGAGTCGGCTTGATAGGTTTTTATATGGCTAACGATGTAAGCGCAATAGGGGACTTTCTTAATCATCTCAAGTTCTTGGAGCGTCAAGGGGAAGAGTTTGGATATCCGTTGAGCCAGTTCGAATACCGGTTTTTCTTCCTGCAGTCGTATATGAATGTCTGCGCGGAAGAGCAGGAAGTTGAGTGAGTTAGGGTCTTGTTCGAGATAACGGTCTATAGCAGCGACAGCATTTTTACCTTTATTGAGCCCAAGATAGATGCGATATCTGTTCAGGGCACTATTTGAGTCAAAGCCCTGCAACTCATCGATATGATTCTGTACTTTGAGTGCTTTTTTCCACTGTTGGGCATTGATGAGATAGTTCAGATAATGCTCACTACATTCAGCAGGTGCGAGTTTATAGGCTTTGGCGAAGTATTCTCCCGCTTTCTGATCCTGCTTAAGGCTTGAATATATAACTCCGAGATGATCGTTTACGAGTGCATCGTCCGGATTTATTTGGTAGCAGAAATCAAGCAGAATAAAAGCCCTCGCATAATTCTCCTGTTCGATAGCATGCCGTGCGGCATAGAAATAATAGAGGAACTGCTGTTCCTGCTCCTGCGTCATCACCTGTTTCACTTTCGGTTTTGCTTGCAGCGCCAAAGCCGCAATCAACGCACACCCTATAAGCCAAAACTTACACTGCATGTTTATTTACTTCCTGAGTGTCCGAATCCCCCAGTTCCCCGTTCTGTTTCATCCAAGACCTCAACGCACTCTACTTCGGCATGTTCATGACGCGCAATAACCATCTGGCAAATGCGTTCGCCGGGTTCAATAGTTTGTTCTTCATTAGAGATATTGACCAAGATGACTCCAATCTCGCCCCGATAGTCCGAGTCAATTGTTCCCGGGGTATTGAGTACGGTCAGTCCCCGCTTAAGTGCCAATCCGCTGCGCGGACGTATTTGGGCCTCATATCCGACGGGCAATTGGATAAACAATCCAGTAGGAATAAGTCGTCGCTCCAAGGGGCGAAGAGTGATCGGCTCTGCGATATTACACCGCAAATCCATCCCCGCCGCCTGTTCGCTTTCATAACGCGGGAGGGGGTTATTGCTTTTATTAATAATCTTCAGTATCATATCAGAAACGTTTTTCAACCAATACTCTTAATCCATCCGGCACGATGCGGATGTGTATATCTTTACCCATCTTAACTGGGTCGCCATCAATATGAAAAGGAGCTTCAGTCTCACGCTGCAAGGTAATTTCTTTGGCTTTTAGCGTATCCATAAAGAAACTATTATCAATGCTTTTAGTAAAGAGACGCAACGCCAGTCCCGGTGCCCCTAACAAAGCTGACGGACTCATGATACAAATATCCAGCAGGCCGTCTTGTACGCTTGCATGCGGCGCGATAAAGGCATCATTTCCCCATTGATTGGCATTAGCGACAGTGATAAGGAATGCCTTATGCGACAAGTCGATACCTTCTCCGACGATGCGGTATGTCTCCGGTTCATACGAAAAGACATCTTTGATGATGTTTTGGAAATAGGTGGCGAAACCGCGTTTCGAAGAGCCTGCAAAATGGTCGGCAATAAGCGCATCAAACCCGACTCCGCAAGTAGTAACAAACATATGGTCATTAGCCATGCCATAGTCACAGCATATGGGTTCACTACGGTTGAGCATCTGAATAGCGCGTGAGGCATTCATCGGAATATGAAGATGTCTAGCGAATCCGTTTCCGCTTCCGACGGGTATAACTCCGAGGGCTGTCTGTGTGTCGCGCAATCCTTGTGCCACTTCGTTCACAGTGCCGTCTCCACCGACAGCGACGACGGCTTCGAAGCCCATCATGGCGAACTGGAGGGCCAATTCTGTTGCATGACCGGCATATTCTGTAAACACGATGTTAGGAAGCCATTGGCTACGGTCCAACTCTTTGTCAATCAACTTCGGCAGTTTACGTCGTGCCGAAGTTTGTCCTCCGGAGATAGGATTGATGATAAAAGCAATATTTTTCATATGCTGTATTGTTTAATTCTCTATTTGCGCATTTGGGCGCAAAGGTAATACTTTTTTTGCACATATCCAAATAAAAAGTACAGTTTTGGCAAAAAAGAGACAAAAATTTTGTTTGATTTGCAAAAAATATTGTACCTTTGCACCAAAAATCAGAAAAAGGAACATGTCCGACCGTCTTACTCATTTTACGCTGTCGCAGGTTGGCAGCCCCGAATTACCTCTTGCCGAGCATTTGCATGCCGGTTTCCCTTCGCCTGCTTCGGATTACACGGATTGCATTGACATCACCCGCGAGATTGTCCATCATCCAGAGACCACATTTTATGCGCGGATTGACGGAGACAGCATGAAAGATGCAGGAATCTTCAACGGTGACATTGTAGTAATAGACCGCTCACTTCAGGCCACATCCGGGAATTATGTAGCCGCATATATTGATGGCGAATTCACCATAAAAGAGTTTCGTTTAGATTCTGATAATAATTGCGCCTGGCTTATTCCACACAACCAACGTTTTAAGCCTATTCGCGTGACGGAAGAAAATGCGTTTATTATATGGGGAGTCATTACACATACTATTCATTCTGTAAAACGATAGATCGTGTTAGCACTGTGCGACTGCAATAACTTTTTTGTTTCATGCGAACGTATATTTCGTCCGGATTTGAACAACCGCCCCGTTGTTGTTTTGTCAGGCAATGACGGATGTGTCGTTGCGCGTTCCAACGAGGTGAAGCGATTAGGCATCAAAATGGGAGTACCATTTTACCAGATACAGAAAGAAGTAGCACAATATAAGATTACGCATTTCTCGTCAAATTTTGCCTTATACGGTGATATCTCGGGACGCATTATGCGCACCTTATCACGCTACACCTCCGAGTTGCAGCAATACTCTATTGACGAGGCATTTATGGACCTTTCGCACTTACCGGACAGTGCCACGATGCGCTCCCAATGCCTGCAACTATGTACAGATATTCTGAAGGGTATCGGAGTGCCTGTTTCATTCGGGATTGCCCCGAGCAAGACATTGTGCAAAATAGCGGCCGACTATGCCAAGCATTACGCCGGTTATCACGGTGTTTGTACAATTGATACAGAGGAGAAACGTATCAAAGCCTTGTCCAATATTCCAATTAGTGATGTATGGGGAATAGGTCGTCAGTCCGCCGCAAAACTAAAGGGATTGGGTATTAATACGGCTCTTGATTATGCCAACCGCACAGAGCCCTATATACATCATATATTGCACCAACCGGGTGTGATGACATGGCGAGAACTAAACGGAATCGCTTGTATTGAAAACAGCGATTTACCTCTGAAGCAATCAATTACCTGTTCCCGCACATTTGCTCATCCAGTTACCAACCGTCCACAGTTAGAGCAAGCTCTATCTACATTCTGCGACCATGTTGCGCATAAATTAAGATCCCAACACAGTGTATGCCGTCAGATGGTTGTATTTGCCCACACCTCCCGTTTCAACGAGGACACGCGCAGTATTCAGCAGACGCTAACGTTTACTGTTCCGACCGCCAACACACGCGAACTAACAGACGCTTTATTACGAACCGTCCGCGTACAATGGCAGGAGGGCACACCATTCAAGCGTGCGGGAGTTATTGCGCTTGCTATTGAGCCAGACAGCAGTGTACAACAATCACTTTTTGACACACGGGACAGAGCACGCGACAATCGTTTACAGCATGCTATCGATACGATAAACGACCGGACAGGCAAACATTCCCTCACTTATGCTCATCAATTAGCCGACCCTAATTCTACGCCGTTGTATGAGATAGGCAGCAAGAGTCCTGCCTATACCACCAATATTGCAGACATTATCACTTTGAAGTGTTGAACGGGGATCTGTTTCAGGAGCGGGACCTATGAAAGGATGCACAAAAAAAAGAGCGCTCGTTGCGCTCTCAAGTTGCGGAGGATGGGATCGAACCACCGACCTTCAGGTTATGAGCCTGACGAGCTA
>CAMOJP010000012.1 GCA_946617165.1 uncultured Bacteroidales bacterium | reverse complement strand
GTGCGCGAATTGCACGGAGCTTTCACTAATGACGGGACAATTTTTCGTCGCAAAATCTATCGAGACGACAATGGTCGAATTAAAGGTATGTCTAAACCCGAATCGTACAAAATCTGTAATCCTCGAAACTGGAAGAAAAAACCGGCTAAAGGCAAAGAACTGGAACACCAACTTCTTTTCAAACAGGCCTGCGCCGAGACAAAACGTATCCTTCTTCCTTCCAAGCCGGAGGCGTACGCCAAAGAACATAATGGAGCTACGCCCACTCAAGAGGAAATAGCGGCTCTAAAATATTGGACGGACAGATACAATGCACAACTCAAACATCCAGAAAAAGAAGCACCTTTCGATCCTAAAACGAACAAACGCAAAATCTATCTTCGTTTAGACGCCTTTATTCGGACTTGCCTTTTGAGGAATACTTAAGTTCTCAGTGGCGGGAAACCCAGCGCTTTTAGGTAAAAAGCAGCCTTTCGCACTTCCGGCGTGTAACGACCATGCTCCTTCATGGCACGCTGGAACTGCGAGGCGTTGGGGCGCAAGGTATAATCAATAGTTAGATGGTCGCTGAGCCATGTCCGCATAGCGCTATCAGTCAGTTTACGGCGGATATAGCCGGTCTGACGCAAGGCATATATAGTAGCGGTCAGCGCGTAGAAATGGTTCTTCTTGCTCTCCTGTTCGCGGAGATAATCAAGCAGGCGGGATTGCACATGCTCAGGCACTTCGTCCTCCCAGAAACGAATGTCTTGCTGCGGTTTAAGGCGGACCTGAATATACTTAGTCCAGGCGTCCTTCCACTGCTGCCACTCTTTCAGCGCTGACGAGTCTAATGACGCAACGGCTTCGGACAAGAAAGCCCAATTGCTCTCTTGCTCGAAGATGAAATTGCGGTCAGCTTGAGTGATTTTCGTTCCGGGCTGTTCGCCCTTCATAAGCGCATACTGCTCGTCTAACCATTGTACATACTGCTCCATGAGGTCTGCCGCCTGTTCGCCCTCAAACGTCCAAGAGCGCGAACTATCCTCGTCTATTGACTCGGCTAAGGCATAGACCTGCGGAGCATGCGTCCAGTCGGTATGAAGGAAGGTTTGCCGCCGCCCCTCCACCTGCGAGGCGTCCCATAGCCATTGGGCAAACGGCATGCGCCATGGCACCGCCTCCCAGATATGCGCACCAAAAGTCTCGCGAACAAGGTGATTCATATACATATCCAGCAACTGCAGCGCCAAGTCATGCAGCCGAATATTCGGACAGATATCCGAAAGTTGCACCTCGCCGGAAGCCAACTGAACATAGGAGTCGCTCAGTTGCTCTACCTCGGCGTGAAGATATCCCCAGTCGTCGCGCCTTACTTCGCGTTCGTATTGGACAATCCAAGCCTGACGCTCGTCATCCGTATCGATAGCTATGCCGCGCGCGTTGCCCTCATCTGTATCAACGAGCAACGCCGCCAGCACGGCTGCTCCAAGAACACCGGTCAGCACGATTGGCTCGTCTCCCGCCTTGGTGTAAATCATCTGATGCGCTTCGTAGCGCAGATTAGGCGTAAATATGTGGTCAGATAGGAGCATGGGTTGGGGGTTAGGGGGTTAGGGGGTTAGAGGGGTTAAGGGGTTAGATGAATCTGTTATCTTTGTTTTTATCTCCTCTATTATTAAGCGTGCGCGGCGCGCGGGGATACGTATCGTTTCGCCGGCTGCAATCATGTCTTCCTCGTTCGGAAGTCCTTTGCCCATCACGGACGTAGCATGCTGGCCATGATAGCCTTCCGGGTAAGGAAGAAGATCGTAAGCAGGAGCCAAACACCAGGTTCCGTTCTGCCAGACGAAGGAGAAGTTCTTAGCATGGTCATCCTTGTTCTGTATCAATACATTGAATACCATTCTGCGAAACATCTGCTCCACTTGCCCGGGGGATTGCGTCAACCAGCCGGTCAAACTCAGCAAGGTCTTATAATCCGCTCGAGGAGGATTAATGGATTCTGACAATATAGCCGCAGCTGTAGCAACATGGAGACGCTCTCCATTCGCAGCTATATCAAAACGCCGGGAGGCGAAATACTTCCCCTTTATCAGCCGACACTCGGGAATCTCGATTCCGCATCGCTCCGCCAGCATCATATATCGGTACTCTTGCTTACCTATATCCATAGGATCATACGTATGGCGGAATTTCACCAACCAGTCCTTACCATCCTCGCGCATCAGACACTTGGGTCGGCAACCGCCGGAGTTACCACTGTTAAAATAGAGCACGTCTGCCCCTTCCGTCTGTTTCTCCGAGAGCACATCCAATGCCAACTGCTGCAGTTCATCCAATTCAGGAAGAATAGCATCCTTAATCAGACCTTGCGCCGGTTCGTAACATAGTGCGCCCATACCGGCAGAACCGACTATAGCCAAACGTTGCAAGGGCGTAAGGTTGAAATCATCTATACCTTCTTTCTTCAGGATACGGTTTAAGAGATACCGCCCATATCCATCCGGAAGACTATCCTCGAAAATACCGAAATTACCATAGAAGGGAGTGCGGGGCGCAATAAACAATTTCCTCTCCAATGGAAGTTCCAACGGAGAGATCGAAAAACCTGTTGCCAGCCATTCGTCATCATAGCAAAACACTGCCGTCTCATTATCCGGCGACATCATCAGCGAGCCTACCATTTGACCGTGGTATTTCACATTTAGTTTATTTATGTTCCTTAACTCACTCATCCCTTAGTACCTTCATTCCTGCCTCGTTTTCTACCCTTATTTTGCCGTATGGTCTCCAATTCCTCCATCGTCTTATAAATCGGCTCCTTCATGAGCATTGTTAACTGGTCGGTATATCCTAACGCGAGCGCCAAATCCACATACTGACGCATCGATATCGCATAATGCTGCTCAAATCGCGCGATAGTTGGCGCCGGCACACCGGACAAGTCCGCCAATGCCCGCCGAGACAAGCCTTTCTCCAATCGGCGACTCTGTAATCGTTGTGCCAATTGCGCCATCAATTCTACAGATGATATTTGCTCAAATTCATACATTTGTTACAGATATTATTATATCTCTTATCGTCGTTTTATACAACTAATAAATAGTATATTATTCAATCCGCTGCAAAAGTACTGCTTTTTTTTGAATTATGCAAGGATTGGACACAAAAAAATCGCAGCAAAATGCGATTTATTTGTGTATAGGGTTAGAGGTTAGAAGAACCGCGCCATTTCTTGATCGGAGATGCCACATTGACCGGCAATTCGGCGGACATTGGTCATCGCAGCGCGCACCTCGTTAAGAATCCGCTCGGCTTGGGTAGCACTGAGCAAATAATCGGATGCTGCAGCCGACAGCACCTCTAAAGAGGAATCGTTACTGTCGCGCGAGACAAGCAGGCTTTGTGTGTTAAAATCGGACGGATTAAGATCATAAGCAGGAGACCATATCCACCCTTTTTCTGTTAACAAAAAGCCGTGATTACGAAAATGGTCATCGTGGTTGCGGATACATATAGAGAACGCCACACGCCGGTATAACTGCTCCAGCGCGCTCTGCGGATCTGCAAACCCTGCATTCCCCACAATCACATCGACTATATCCAAATAACCATTCCCGGTTGTTGCATCCGCCCCGTCTTGCAATCCGCAAAGCGTCATTGCAGATGCGAAATGAATGCGTTGCTCTCCGTCTCTGTCGAAGCGCTTGGATAACAGGGTATGGTACTTCTGACCCGGGAGTGTTAGCAATCGCATCTCCGGCACTTCTATCCCTGCTACACGCGCCATCTTATGCGCCCAAAACTCCCATAACGCCACATCATAATCGTCGTTGACGGAAGGAATTTTAGCAATCCACAAGGCCCCATCCGTATCTCGCACGTTAGCTTTTGGACGCGCACCTCCTAAAGAGGAACCCTGCTTATACAAATTCAACAGCCATTCCTCACGAATTGCGCCGCCTTGTTCATCCTGTCGCTCATACATCTGCGCCATGTCCACGAATTCTCGAAGATGAGCCAAAGGCGGAACAGGCGTATCGGCAAACTGAGTTCCTAATAATTGCTCTCCTTCGCGTAAGCGCAAAGCTCCCATGCGGGTCGTATCATCAATCTGCGTAAGGTAATCAATATCCGTCAGGCGTCGCACGACTCTTCCTTCTTGCGATGCCAACAGTCGCTCGCGCTTGTCAATCAGTCTCCTGCCCCATCTATCCGGCATGGCGTCCTGCAGGAAACCGAACAAACGTCCCGAGCCATACTGCAAACCACCTGCATTCAACAAATCTCCGCTTAACTGAATATTTCGGTGATCATGAAGCCAGTGCGCATCGTACTCCCATTGATACGCCGCATTGCCGCGTATCATGTCACAGCCAAGCGCACCTACAGGCATTGTCTGCGGGAGACTCTTGGCGTCCATATCGATTTGGATATATTTCATTTCTTAGATGCTCTTTGGCGATGTTTCAAGTCCAGATCCTGCAGCGTGCGGCCCAGATCATCATCTTTGGCAAGGAATAGAATACTCTCATCCAATCCCAGCGCAAATAAGATGCGCAGGTATATACCGATAGCCACTGTTGGAGTTCCTTTTTCCACGCGCATAACAGTCAACTCGCTACAACTCGCCCGTTCGGCTATCTGCGCGATACTCAAATCCCGACGCAAGCGCGCCAGCCGGATCTGTTCTCCCACTATATGCAGGTTTTGCTCCGCTCTTCGCGGCAAATTATTTCCCATTGTACTCTTTGGCATAATCGTAATCTATCTTATAATAAAGCAGTAAAGTGACTATACTATATTTTATGATATTTTAAATCCGCTGCAAAAGTACAAATAATTTTAGATATGACAAAATATTATGGAAAGAAAATGAAGAAAAATCGCATTTTAGTGCGATTTAACTTCGTTATTTACGGTTTAGGAGATACTGTTTAAACAGGATGAGTATCCAAGCAAGGGTAAGAGGAATTATAGCAGGGTCAATGAGACGATGCGGATATAAAAGCACAACTATCAACCATATAGCACATATAACAGCATAAGGCAACGCCCAATATTTACGCCAGTGCCAAGCAATTGCAGGCAGGATATTAAAGGGTATAATTAGCCAGTTCCAAGAAGTGCATGGGAGAGATGAGAAACACAATAAATAGGTCATAAGCACGCCTAAGCAGGTTACAACGGATAGCACAACATAGTCCATAACATCTCCCGCAATTACGTATTTTTTATGTTTTATCCATAATGTACCCATACTAAACAAAGCCATCAACAATAGCACAATCGCCACTAACAAGGGTGTGCACCAAGTGCCCTCATTATGACGATTTGACGGCAAAAGTATACGTGCTTCGCTATCCAAAACCGGTTCACCATTATCCAAAGTTGCTTGCAACCACACCTCCACCAGGTCTGTTGGAACAATCAATTTCTGCTCACATGGATAAGACTTGTCACCTTCAACTCCAATGAGAAAATACAACATAAATTCCTCCCATGGTGCATCGGTAATGAAATTGCGTACTATTTCCCTCAATGTCTGTTTGGTATATTTGTCAGGCCAAGGCGCATAATGTATAGCATTTTTGCCAAGCGCCTCGTGTATCACTCGCACGACGGACTTTGCACAACCACGACGAAAATAGTCATATGGAAGATTGGCGCCTTCTGTCACATGATTGTCCATCACCTCCCACAATTTTTGCTTTTGTTGAGGGCTCAAGTTGATGGTATATTCCCGAACTCCTCTTCCTGATTCGCTGTAAGATGCCAGAAACTCATTGGGAGTCATAGCAAACATACCCATCTTCAAATCACCTCTGAGGAAAGTCCATATTTTTTTGCGTACGTTCTCTCCTTCATAAGAAAAAATATAATCCAGATTAAAGGTTGGGCATTGTAGGTGCAGCGCTGCGTGTCCGAGTGTAGAATAAAGGACATCGCAAGGATCACATACGACCAAACTCACTTTAACAAAATCCGGAGCGGAGCGGTCAATGGTATCGTTGAAACCTTGGAGAGCGTTTCGTTCGGCGACGGAAAGAGAATCTGTATTGGCCCACAAACATGCGATATTAGCATAAAGCAATATATAGATATATAACAACTTCTTCATTATATCAATACATTCATAATAAATGATATTATCTCTTTTTATGTAGCTTTGACCTTTTACAGATGTATATTATAAATGCAGCGCAAAGGTAGTGCTATTTTTTGATATATGCAAAAGAAATCGCATTTTTTATTATTACCGTTATAGTTTTAAGGGGGTGAAGGGTGAAAGATACGACCTACCGCGGGTGAGAAACCACGAGGCAGGTCGTACACTTCTATAAGTCGTCATAGCGACGACACATACGCCCTATAGCGAGAATAATCCATTAGGGATTAGTTACAGGAGTTAACGGCATATAGTTCGGAAATGAGCCCATTAAGACTCCTGTTGTTTCGATTTTGTACTCCTGCGTTTGAGGAGCTGTATATTTTTTGCGTTTCATAATCGTAATTTTTTAGTAGTCAGTAATCAGTTATCAGCAGTCATTATTTAGCCTTTTGTCCGAAGATGGTATAAACTGCACCATCGCGGAGGATAAATACCTGACCGTTAATGAGCACTTTACGAACGGAAGCGTTTTCACTTGCTTCGACATTCTGGCATCCGGTCGTTACTTCCGGTGCCGGACGACGGATAATAAGGAGTCCGTATTCGTTAGTATTACCCTGTTGGAGGTCAATGGTATATGCCCCAGTTGCGAGGTCCCAAACCGGTGTTCCGTCAATCGTCACATACAGTTCCTCATCGTCTGCGGTCGTCGAGACGGTAGAGAGGGTATATTGTCCGGTCTTAGGTGCATAGATACCTAACGGGAAAGTAGCCTGGTTATTCATCATCTCGGTCACATTAGCGCAGAGTTTGGCATCATAGCGGTTCACCCACATCTGAGCGACGCCGGTAGCTACGCTAATCTTAGCGAGGTCTTGTCCGATAATATACTTATCCTCCTTTTCGTCGGAAGTGCTGATATAGAGTCGGTCGATATAAGCACCATTATGCGGAGCGATACGCACTTCATACTCTGTTGATGTCTGCGGCGCACGACGCGGAGCGGCAAAGACATTGTTCTTAGCCACAATATCTCCTGCATCTGAAGGCGAAATCTGTACGAAGAGCGGTTGTCCAACGATGAGTTTATCAGAAGTGAGGTCAACCGGCATATAGGTATCCGTTGCATTACCATTGGAATCAGGCACACCGGGAACGTATGCTTGTCCCTTATGCGTCGGGATAGCATCGGTAGTGAGTTGTGCGTAGTAGGTAGTCGGGTTAGCTATTGCATTCCATCCGGCAGCAGCATCCACTGCAGAAGGGTTGGCCTCTAACGTGATGGTGTTATTAACCAAGTCAGCGCCGGCGGCTTTAGCGAAGCGAATAGTAGAAGCGGCATAACGGAGATAAATCATATAGAGTTTTCCGGGCTGGAGTATACCACTCTTGACATAACGCCACGTGCTTTGCGTTTCAGGATCGAGAGCTCCATTAGCAGCAAGTTCGCCATCAAACTCAAGGAGATAGCAGTTGTTTTGTAGGACTAAAGTACGTCCGTCCGCGGAGATGCCACCGTTTGTGTTCACCTGCCACGGCAGACCGAAGGCGTACCATGTCTCGGCGTTTGCATTAAGCGTGAGGTCGAAGTAAGCATTGCCTTCTACGGATAAAGCATTAGCATTTGTTATTTGTCCGGAAGCTGATCCGTTAGACTCAAGGATGAGGTCATTAACGATATCGCCATCAGCATTAAAGACATCTCCAATTGCCACCGTTTTATCCTCCCGAACGATAGCAGTATAGGAAACATCGGTTGATACAGTTATTGTACGAGGATTTTCGGTACTGCCATCTTCCCAGCGAACAAATCCATATCCTTCCACGGGCATTGCCTCAATAGTAGCATTGTCTCCATAATCATATGTACCCGTTCCCCTTAGCATACATCCTTTAGGTATATTGGTAGCAAGAGTAACCGTGAAGCGATTATACCGATTTTCTTCCCTTTCATATGTAGGTTTATAGGAAGCGGTCCCGCGAACAGTTTCAATATTCCCGGATTCATCCAAAGTTTTCCATACCAATGTATATGTATAACCAGCTTCAGAATTCTCTTTACTAACAGCCGGAGGCGTAGGAGTTGCACCATATGGTAATTCTTCAGATGGTTTGGTCGGATTTGGAATTTTACCGTCTTCCATGAAGTAATATATCGTATATTTCTTAGGCACTTCGCTGTAAACAGCGACATAGGATTTCACACTGGTAGCAGAAACAACTTCCGGTTCTGGTGACCAGTGGTCGAAGACATAAGTAAATTCTCCAGTAGATGATGTCTTACCACTTTCGCATCCACCATCGCATACTGGTTTTCCGTCCTCAATTACAGGTGGCGTAGGCTTATCGCCCACATTGACATCACTTTGTTGGAGAAGAGTAGTTCCGTCATAATCGTAGAAAGTAACCTCATACTCAGTAGGCGGTTCTTCTTTCCACGTAGCGGTATAGGTTGCATCGCCTGTTACAGCGGCAATAGCCGGACTCCAAACGAGCGTGTGACCAATCTTAGTCGGCGTATTCTCGCAGACAGGAACGGCATTGTGAGGCAAGAACTGGCGTTCGATTTCCACACCACCCTCTTGCAAGAAGGTAATGGTGTATTTGCGCTCTTTCTTCTCGTATGTAGCCGTGTATGTGACATTGGAAGTGACAGGAGCGAGTTCAGGCGACCAACCCGTAAAGTCGTAGGTATAGTCAATATCCGGTTTACGAGTCGGGTTGGTTCCGAGGAACTCAGCCATCGTGCCATAGGTGACAGAATATTCGTCGTCATCGTCACCATCCGCATTCCCGGTTTGGATTATAGTTCCATCCCAGTTTTTCCATGTGATGTTAAAACGTTTTTCTTCCCAGTGGCCATAATCAATACCAGATTCACCATCAATGGCAGAAACCCAATGATAATAAGTATCGTTCTGCGGATGGATACAATGATATAGGTTGTCTTTCTTTTCTACTTCCCACCATTGGCAATTACTCGTCAGGATAAAGAGTCTTCCTGCGCCATCGGCATCAGAGTAGGTATGGTCGGGGTTGCCAATATACTCATAGAACTGATCATCAGGATTCACATTATTGAGCCGTTTTTCTACTTGTATTGCCACATACTCAGCAGGTTTAGCATAATAAGTATCCCCTGTTTCATCATTACGCTTCACAATGAAACATGTATTATCTGGATCGGCATACATAGTAGTCCATTCATTGTTGATATAACAGTATGCATCACCAGCCTTAGCTTCGTCTGTATTTACATATTCATTGTTCCCATTTTTAAGACGAGCAGGATAGAAAATTTGGGATTTCCAATCTCCACTTCCATAAACATTCCACACTTCTCGGTCAGCCGCTTCGCTTGCGGCATTATTGAAAATAAATGTACCTGCATCTTTGTTTGTAGAAAAAATATTTGCACCATGTTCAGAGGTATAAACAAATCCTGTTGCTGTTTGGAATGTACCATGAACATTGATTGCTGCGGATGCTGGGCACTCTTGCTCATTACGTATAGTAGGTTGCCCATTCCAAGAAGGTGCATAGCGTACGGTTTTAGTGTACGCAGTACTTGAGACAAATTTCTTCCCAGTATATTCTTTACAATATGCATATTTATCCCAATCTTGCTTATCATAAACATAAAGAGCACCTGTATAATAAACTCTATCTTCGTTATTATTTTTCGCCTCTAATTCTTCTTCACTCATAGAAACACTAACAGTAGACTCTTTGTCCACCTCTACTTCAGCACCAGGAAGCAAACTTGTGTTCTGTAGGAAGTCCATTTCTCCTGTAAGGAGATGGATTTTCATATTAGAAGTGATTGGTAAATCATATTTAGCAGAATTGAGTTGCACTGGCACATCAAAACCTGCCAATGACAATCTTCCCATATCTAAGACCATAGAGCCAATATGAGCACCACTATTCACTTCATAAGTTTGGACATCATTTTTGACATCATACCACTTACGAACCCACGTATTTTCTGCATCCGCTTCCTGATCCATCAAGAAAATAGCCTGATCGGGAGTAACACTAACTATCTTGATATCAGGAGCGTTCATTGTAACTGAAATTCCTCCAAATCCTTGAATACCTTCTGACACAGTAGCAGAAGTAGAAAGAATGGCTCCGGGGTGATATTTAACAGGAGACTCTATATTTTGGATAAAGTATTGCGTTACCGGGAATATTTTTTTCTTCGCAATTTCTTCATTTCCCATCATACCAGTAATGGCGACCGATGTCGTAGCACCTTTCCAGTCGCCTAATTGGAACATTTCGTATACATTTGCGCCGCGACGAGCATCAATCTCTCCTGATAGATAAGTTCCATCTTTGCCGATAGTGCCATCTCCTGTAACGAATCCCCATGCACGAAGGTTTGATCCAGATTGCAGCGTAATATGACTACCAGGAGCAAGAACCAAACGTCCATAAGGACCAACTGGTTGAGAAGTATACGCTTCGTTACTCGCTAATTGTGTACAAGTTACTTCTATATCGCCAAAGACCTCCATGTTTACACCTTCTGCGAAGGTTAACCGACGGAACTCTTGAGGAACATTCTCAACATAAGGATTTTCACTATGGATATCATTGAATGTTATGTGCAAAGGTACAAGATTGATTTCTTTAGCTTGTTCATCACTCATTGGTACAACAATAGTTGCTTTAGCAGGCAAAGTGTAATATCCGGCAGGAAGTGTATAATTTCTCATCATAAAAATAACAACTTCCTCTGACGGATTATTGTTAGCATAAGCTATGGCATCCTCTAAAGTATTATAACCCACCGAACCTATACGGCAAGCAGGAACAACACTTGCCAAATCCGCATCTTCCGCTACTGCAATATAACGATAGCCGTCAATATAGTCTTGACTAGCTTTGACAACACTATATTTTTTATATGTTGGATGATTATAAGAAGTAGGAAAGTTAGCGTTTTCAGTAAAAAATTTCTCAGTCTTGCACGTTCCAGAAACAAATGAAAATTTTTCATAATTTACGCCGAACACAGCAGGGTTATTAGTTTCTCCTGTGATATTATCCATGTATTTTCCGTCAAACTTACCTCCGTTGATAGTAACATCACCAGTCATAAGCGCCACAGGGAAAGAATACATGCTATTCGGAGATTTGGCACGAACCGTTGCACCTTTATTTACAATCAGTTTTCCTCCAAACCCCGCCAAGGCAGAAACAGCATATGCACGATTAGCATTGGTAGCCTCTGCGTATAAATCTCCTCCGTTAACGGTAACCGTACTTCCTTCTGCTACATTGACGGCATAGGCATTGGTCCAAGTAGGAATGCCATTAGGTATAGCATCACTAAAATCTGTTGTTCCATCTTGTTCTTTCGCCAAAGCGGAGAGCGAACCGCCGTCTATAGTGGTTGATGAACCATTCAACGCATACACAGCCATGGCATTATTGAAACCTGCCTCCGCGGAAACAGAACCTTCCTTAATCTGTACAGTACCTTCATTGTAGATACCGATTGCATTCGGTCCAGCGGACGTAGCAGTAATCGTTGCGCCGTTTTGGATTAACGTAGCACCTGCATTTACTTTGATTGCTGCCGTTTGGGCAGCCTCGTCATAAGTAGTTAAAGCGTTTTCGGATGCAATCGTACCACCATTGAGAACCAATGTTCCTGCAGCAACCTCAACGCCGAGACCTCCCATGACACCAAGCGCACCAACAGCCGGAGCTGCTTGAATAGCTCCGCCTTGCTTATTGTAAACTAAAGTCACTGTTTTTCCTACACCAGCGATTTTTAATACTGGTTGACCAACCATATCTACTGTAGGAGCGGCACTCAAAACATATCCGTTGAGATCCAGTTTGATGGTGTTGGATAGCGTGACAGAACTATATACTGCTATATTCTTTAGCAAAGTAAGTGTCACATCTCCTGTCGCGCCATTAGCCGCATCCACTGCTTCGGCTAGTGTTTCATATTCTACAGGATCCAAGTTTCCTATTTTAACACTTGCCACATTGATACTCATAGGCCGTGCATATACAGACAACTTAACATCCAATGTAGACGGATTTGTGCCCTGCATACTTACGGGGAACACTGTTCGGTAGGTTCCTTCCTCTATATCTTTTTTGGTTTTAAAAGAGACTATGATGTGCACACGTCCTTTTGCAGCACTCAACTTCCCAAAGGGATTATCCGCCAATGTCCAAGACCATTCCACATCATCATCAAACGCAAAAGTAGATGCCGGAAAATTAAAATCAGCATAATCGTCTTTAAGTTGCGACATATCTCCTTCAACATCAATATACATATCGAGAGTAGTTGTCGCATTCGCGGAAGTGCCAACTACGCCATTATTAACTACAACAGGATTAGCGAGCAGATACTTTTTGAATACCGCATAGATGGTATTGGGGGCAGCGACGGCGCCGAAATATGCCTCGGTTAGTCCTGCAACTTCAGTCTGCGATTTCATGTAAAAGACGTTAGCCGAATTAGGTAATACTTTATAATATGCGCTTTCCGGGTGTTCTTTGTCCATCGCAGTATCTTGACGAATAACTTTGGCATCATTAAACGTCCATTCTACAAAATACGAGCCTTCAGCACCCTGAGCATCCGCCTTAAAATATGCAAAAGGTGTCATGAATATGTTGGGTGAATTTTTATTACCTGTAAGCAGATTCCTTAATATCCCATTCACCTGACTGTTAGGATCAGAATCTTCTACACTTTCTGTTGCTGTCAGTGTTGCACCTACAACCATGGCCTCTGAACTAAAATTATCACTATTCGAGGGGTTCCCTGTGGCATAAGGCATTTGATTGGGATCATTTAAAAAAGCAGCTAAGGGATTTGCAAAAAGCTCTCCCTGCGCATCAATCCATGTAAGTTTGACAAAACCTGAACCTGTAGAGGCATTAGAATTCTCAGCCTTGAAAGCCGCCAAATAAAACGGTTGCCCTGAAGGTGTTTCATCTTGTCCACTTACAACATTCACTACCACAAAGAGAGTAAATAGAATAACAAAAAGAGATTTAAATGACTGATTAATTGAATGTTTCATTATTGTATTTTTTTATTTTATAGTTACACGACCAATACCGCTTAATGCGTGTACGCATATGGAGCGTAAGAACGCAAAAAAGCGCGCAAAAGTACAGCTTTTAATTGATATACACAAATAAAAAAGCAATTTTTATGCCAAAAGGGCAAAAAAAAGTAAAAAAGTGGTTGATTGTTAGTCGTCAGCTAATCAATCATCTATCGTGTATCTATCGTAGGGAGCCGGGAGTTGTGAGGGTGGAATTTATTTCGTTGAGGGTGGATTTGATTTCGTCGAGGGTGAAGCCACGCTGGGTCAGGAAACGATACAGAGAATCCAATTCAGATTTACTAATTGGCTGAGAGGAAGTGTCAAGCGATGGGGAGGGAGTGTCGACCGCTTGGGAGGAATCAGTTTTTTGCGGGAGACGTTGGGAAATGAGATGGGAAAGCACGCGGATATACTCGGTTTCATCGATAGTTTGAAGCGCGGATTGCACAATATTATAATCAATTTTTTTGCCACGCAACATGTAGGCAATCTTCACTCTCCCCCAACCCTGATAGAGCAATTTGTCATGGACGAAGGCTTTGGCATAGCGTTCGTCAGAAATGAAGTTATCGGCAATAAGATGGTCAATGATGATGTCCTCGGTAGCCGGGTCACAGTTCAACTGTCGAAGACGCATCCGCGCTTCGGTCTCACAATGCTCGGAAGCTGCACAATAAGCCTCCAGTTTAGTTTTTAATTCTTCCGCAGACCATTCTTTGTTTTTCATAAATATCCTTTTTTATTTGTACATTATCATAACCATTATGGCGCATGAGCCGAGCGACCTGTTGCGCGAAACGCCCGTTCACTTCGAAGTAAAGCATCAGCCCCGATTTCTTATCTCCCATGAACGATTTCGTCATCGAACAAATACGCCGATAAAACCGGAGCGGGTCATCGTCGGGCACGAAGAGCGCCGAATGTGGTTCATAGTCCAAAACCGTCGATTCCATCGAATATTTTTCCGTTTCGGTGATATAGGGCGGATTAGAGACGATGATGTCAAAAGTTCCGATGAAATCGGAGAAAATATCCGTTTTCACCCAGTCCACCTCTACTCCGTTTCGTTGTGCATTCCGCTGCGCCACTTGCAGTGCTTGAGGCGATATATCAAGTCCTGTAACGGACCACATGGGGCGGCGTTTTTTGAGTGCGATAGCTATACAGCCCGACCCGGTACCGATATCGAGTACGGACAGGGGCTGACCGTCAGTATGTTCCGCCAATATCCATTCGACGAGTTCCGCCGTCTCGGGACGAGGTATAAGCGTCGAGGAATTGACCAATAAATCCAGTCCGAACCACAAAGTATGCCCGAAAATATACTGAATCGGCTCTTTTTTTTGCAATCTTTTCAAAATTATTTCGATATTCGAAATATTTTGTGTATCTTTGCGGGCTGAAATGGCGGCGCGTGACAATCCTGTGGTCTCTTCGAGCACCCAAAACGCCAATTCTTTCGCCTCTTCGGGTGAGTAGAACGGCGCTAATTGGGCCTGAATATAGTCGATTATCGGATTCACGCTGCAAAATTACAAAAAAATGTTGGAATACGCAAAATATATTTCACGTTGTCTGCAATTAGCGGAGTTAGGACGCTATTATGTAGCGCCAAACCCGATGGTTGGTGCGGTACTGGTGTACGGCGGTGACGATGTTGATGGATTAAGCGAAGAAAGGATTATCGGCGAGGGTTGGCACAAGCAATATGGCGGCCCGCATGCCGAAGTGAACTGTTTCGCCAGTGTACGACCGGAAGACGAAGGGAAAATAAAGGATAGTACTCTGTTTGTGAGTCTGGAGCCCTGTTCCCATTTCGGTAAGACCCCTCCCTGCGCCGACCTGATTATCCGCAAAGGAGTCAAACGCGTTGTAGTAGGGCTATTAGACCCCAATCCGCAAGTAGCAGGTCAAGGTATATCGCGTTTGCGCGCGAATGGCATAGAAGTTGTTGTAGGAGTGATGGAGGCGGAGTGCAGGGAATTGAACAAACGTTTCTTGTGTCTGCATGAAAAGCACCGCCCGTATGTCATTCTCAAATGGGCACAGACCGCCGACGGGTATATGGACCGTAAACGTCCGATTCCACCGGCAGGCGAGTTGTCCACAACGACGCCATTAGTCATCTCCACTCCGCTCAGCAAATGCGAAGTACACAAGATGCGGGCGGAGAACATGGCTATTTTGGTGGGGTCCAACACGGCGCTGTTAGACAACCCCAAGCTGACGACAACGCACTGGGTAGGCCGTAATCCGATACGCGTTCTGTTAGACCGGCGGCGGCGCGTACCCAAAGCGAGTAATATCTTCTCCGCTGACGCCGAGACGATTGTATATAGCGACAACACGGAATGGACATACGTACTGGCAGACTTGGCGAAACGCGGAATACACTCGGTATTAGTAGAGGGCGGTGCTCAAGTGCTGAACCATATTATCGAGAGCGGCATATACGACGAGGTGCATGTAGAGCAAGGTGAGATGCGTATCGGTGAAGGAATTAAGGCGCCCGAAGGGCAAATGAAGGATTGATATATGAGGAAAATACAATTGATAGTCATGGTGATGGTGGGTATGGGTTTATGCTCATGCTCGGTATTCACGAAGAAACATCGTGCGGGAGTTGCTGTAGAAGTAAACGGCAACTACTTAGAGTACACAGATTTAGACAAGTTAACGGCAGGATTGACCGGTGAAGACAGCGCCCTTGTAGCAGACAACTATATCAAGCAATGGGCGATCGAAGTGCTGCTGTACGACAAAGCCAAGAGCAAAGTGAAGGACAAGCATATTGAGGCATTAGTGGAAGACTATCGCCGCAGTCTATACGCACATGCCTACGCAGAGCACGTGTTGCAGCGTATGCCTAAGACCATCGCACAAGCGGAGATAGACTCGTTCTACAACATCCACCAGAGCCAATATATTCTCAAAGACGCATTAGCCAAAGGAATGCTGCTGATTGTTCCAAACGGTGCGCCGGAAATAGAGAAAGTAAAGAAAGCCATGCGTAATACGGACGAGCCTTCTATCGAATATATAGAGAAGTACGCCTATCGCTATGCGACGGGCTATGAGCTGTTTATCGACGAGTGGGTGACGGTAAGCCAGTTGTCCGTATGGATTCCGCTTAAGAAAGTGGAGTTGCAGAAACAGTTAAAGCCGAACACTTTAGTGGTGTTAGCGGACTCCGTATCCACCTACCTGCTCCAAGTGAATGACATACAGGCAGCGGGAAGCGTTATGCCGGTAGAGTACGCCAAGTCCGAGATTGAACCCGTGCTGTTGCGCGAGCGCGCCACAAGTTATTTAGAGAACGAGCGTAACCGAATCTACGAAGAAGGGGTTCGCTTTAAGAAAATACACCGTTATGAGAAGTAAGAAGTTATTGATAGCAGCGCTGTTGTTTATCAGCGTACCTTTATGCGCCGATAATGTAATAGACGAAGTGATATGGGTTGTCGGTGACGAAGCTATTTTGCGCAGTGAAGTAGAAGAAGAGCGTATCCGCGCCCAGTACGAGGGTCACCATATCCAAGGCGATCCGTACTGCTATATTCCGGAACAGTTAGCAATACAGAAGCTCTTCCTCCACCAAGCGGAATTAGACTCTATCGTTGTTAACGAATCGACGGTGAGCCACCAGGTAGATATGCGTATGGACTACTATATCTCCCAGATAGGTTCTAAAGAGAAGATGGAGGAGTATTTCCGCAAGACCTCGAGCGAGATACGCGAAGAGATGATGACCTCCGTCCGCAATCAGATGACGATACAGCAGATGCAGAGCAAGCTGACAGAGCATATCAAGCCGACTCCCGCCGATATACGCCGCTACTACAACACGCTACCTGCCGACTCGATACCTATTGTACCGGCGCACGTTGAAGTACAAGTGCTGAGTTTCGAGCCAATTGTTCCACAAGAGGAGATAGACCGAATCAAAGGACAACTACGCGAGTTCACGGAACGTGTGACCAGCGGGAAAGCAGACTTCTCGATGTTAGCTCGTCTGTACTCCGAAGATACGGAGAGCGCCAAGCGTGGCGGCGAATTAGGATTTGTAGGCAAAGGCCAGTTAGTCAGCGAGTTCGCAGATGTGGCGTTTAACATGAGCGACCCGAAACGCGTATCCCGTATTGTACAGACGGAGTATGGTTATCACATCATTCAACTTATCGAGAAGAAAGGCGACCGCATCAACTGCAGGCATATTCTTCTCCGCCCCCGCGTATCGGCAACGGACAAGATTCACTCGTTAGAGAAATTGGACTCCATCCGCGCTCTGATTGTAGATAGCGCCAAGCTGACGTTTGAACAGGCGGTCATCAAATACTCTCAGGACAAGAATACCGTGATGAATGCCGGACTGATGACCAATCAGATGACGGGAAGCAGCCAGTTTGAGTTCCAAGACCTGCCTTCCGACGTTGCCAAACAAGTATATACGATGAAAGAAGGCGAAGTGTCGAAGCCGTTCATTATGATGGACCCTATGAAGAACAAAGAAGTGTGCGCTATCGTTAAGGTGAAGAGCAAAGCCGACATTCATAAAGCCAACCTGGTCGAGGACTTCCAGACGATAAAAAGTATGCTTGAGGCACAGATGGCACGCGACTTTATCCACGACTGGGTTCTCAAGAAGCAAAAAGAAGTATATGTCCATATCGACGATAAATGGAGAGGATGCGATTTTGAGTATCCGGGTTGGGTGCATGATTGACGCTTAAGCTACGTCTTGTCGGAAAAGAGATAAATAATTTTGAAACGGATTGTTAACATATTGCTGCTGTTAGTTCTTGCCGTGATGGTGCAAGGACAAAACATGGTGTATCTTATTCACTCCAACTCGCTGAATTTTGACGAGAAGCGATTGCCCAATGCCCAGATTTTACGCGGCGATGTTGTATTCCGCCATGACGAGGCGCTTATGTACTGCGACTCCGCCTATTTCTTCGACAAGCAGAACTCGCTTCACGCCTTCAGCAACGTGCGTTTCGTTCAAGGTGATACGCTTTTCGGCTACGGCGATGCGTTGTACTACGACGGCAATACCAAGATAGCCCGAATCCGCAATAACGTACGATTAGTACACTTCGAGACCGTATTGACGACGGACAGTCTGAACTACAACCGCAAGAGCGATTTGGCGTATTACTTCAGCGGAGGCAAGATAGTGGATAACCTCAATACCCTCACCTCTATCTGGGGGCAATATCATCCCCGGAGCAAACAGGCGGAGTTCCGCCACGATGTGGTTTTGGTTAACCCTAATTTTACGCTGACCTCCGACACGCTTAAGTACAACACCGAAAGCCACATAGCCGATATAGTCGGTCCTACCACCATTGTCTATGAGGAAGAAACGACCATTCTATCCACAAACGGACAGTACAACACGGAGACAGAGCAATCGGAGTTGTACGACCGTTCGAAGGTTATACATACGGACGGGAAGACGATGACGGGTGATACTATTTTCTACGACAAGAAAGTAGGATTCGGTCGCGTATGGGGTAATATGGAGATGCGAGATACCGTACAGAAGGCTACGTTGTATGGCAACTATGGTGAGATGTACGAAGAAGACAGCCGTGGTTTTGCTACGGACTCGGCGCTTATGGTTGATTGGTCTGACGAAGAGGACTACGGTTATATGCATGCTGATACGCTTTTTACGGAAGACGTACACTACAATTATACGGACAGTTTGAGTTTAGACTCGGTTGTTATAGACACCACCTATAAGCGTATACGTGCTCACCATGGCGTACGGCTTTACCGGACTGATATGCAGGCTGTTTGCGACTCGCTTGTCTATAACGGTTTGGACTCTATTATGACTCTCTATATCGAGCCGGTATGCTGGAACGAGCAGAACCAGATTTCAGCAGACTCGATAGAGATATTTATGAAAGACGGAAAAGTGGATTATGCCAAAGGCACCGGTGCCGCCCTGACGGTCAAGCAAGAAACCGACCGTTACTTTGACCAAATGAGCGGCAAGGTGATGAAAGCATATATCAGAGACGGGGAACTGAAGATGGTTGACGTAAGCGGTAACGCCGAGACTATTTTCTACCCTAAGGAAGATAACGGAGACTTCATCGGCATGAACACCACCCAGTCCAGTAACGTACAGATCTTCTTCGTCAACGAGGAGGTGGAGCATGTTCTGTTCACGACAGAGACGATAGGTACGATGTATCCTTTAGACCAGATACCGATCGGTGCGGACCAGTTACACGCATTTTTCTGGGCGACTCAGGAGCGTCCGTTAAAGCCCGGTGATGTATTTGACAATCCGCCGCGCACTCCGCGTCCGTCCAGTGCGCCGGTAAGCGCAACCGCGTTGGATAAGGATAATAAGAAGGCTTCTCCGACATCTACTATCAAGCGGACAATGGGTAATAAGACTAAATATAAACAAACAGTTAATGAAGAAAGTATTAATAGCGCTAATGATAAGCGCAATAGCAGTAAGCGTCGCGGCGCAAGAAGGTAGTTCGGCACTAGGTCTTCAGTTCGGCTTTGCCCAGACAGACTTCCGTACGAACAGTTGGGATCCTAAAGCAGACGGTAAAGAGTTGTCTAACTTGGGACTGAATGGTACCAAAATAGGTTTTGTGTGGGATGCCACATTCGTTAAAGGTTTCGGTTCGATGATAGGATTGAACTACACCTTCGGTACCCACAGCAGCGGATGGGTATCAAAGAACGAACTGTTTGAGTATCCAAAGATCAAGACTCAGGATACGTACCACCAGTTGGAGTTGTTTGTGGATTGGCAGTACAAGTTCCAGATAGCAGGTGACACCTATATTATACTGTACACCGGTCCGACGCTTCAATGCCATTTAGCCCTGACGGAAACCGAGTTTGTCCGTACCGTCAATGGTGAGGACAAGACGAGTCATACTATTCACCGCTATGACTATAACGATGCAGACATTCATACGGACTATAAGCGTATTAACGTAACGTGGGGTGTAGGTGTTGGCTTTCAATACGACCGCTACTATATCCGGGGCGGATATGACTTCGGTCTGATTAATCCCTATAAGATTGGTGACTTCAGTGAGGTTTTTGGTCCTGTATATGGAGAGAACAGCGACAGCGGCCGTGCAACGCGCGGACGTGTTGACCAATGGAGCATAAAGTTAGGTATATTCTTCTGGCAAAGCGATAAATGATACCCCGCGAGACAATAGATAGGGTTTTTGCAGCGGCAAAGATAGAAGAAGTCGTCGGCGATTACGTGAAGCTGAAGCGTCGCGGCGCCAACTATATCGGTCTATGCCCGTTCCATACGGAGAAGACCGGTTCTTTTACTGTGTCCCCGAGCAAGAGCCTGTACAAATGTTTCGGTTGCGGTAAAGCGGGCAACGCAATAGGTTTTGTGATGGAGATTGAGCAATGCGGATTTGCGGAGGCCGTCAAACAAGTCGCCAAGAAATATCATATTGAGGTCCAAGAGAAAGAACTCACCGCCGAGGAGCAACAGCGTCAGGATGACCGCGAGTCGATGTTCGTAGTCAATGAGTTCGCCAACAAATGGTTCCAGGAGCAGTTATGGGAGACGGAGGAAGGTAAGGCAATCGGCTTGAGCTATTTCCGTCACCGCGGACTGAGAGATGATATCATACACAAGTTCCAGTTAGGCTATTCTCCGGAGAAAGGTAATCTGTTAGCCGCAGCGCTGAAGAAGAAAGGGTTTGTAGAGAAATACGTAGTCAACGATGTGGACACCAAGTTAGGAACGGGTCTGTGCGGCAAAGCGGATGACGGTCGTGTTTATGACCGGTTCCGCGACCGTGTGATGTTCCCTATCCATACGGTATCGGGTAAACCTGTAGCCTTTGCGGGACGTATATTGAAGAAGAAAGATAACGTAGGCAAGTACGTTAACTCTCCGGACTCGATTATCTACTCCAAGACGAATGAGTTATACGGTATCTATTTAGCCAAGTCCGCTATTGTGCGCGAGAACTTATGCTATATTGTAGAGGGGCAGATGGATGTTATATCCATGCACCAAGCAGGAATAGAGAACGTAGTGGCAAACGGCGGGACGGCATTGACCAAGCCTCAGATTAAACTCATTCAGCGTTTCACGAACAATATCATAGAACTGTACGACGGTGACGCCGCCGGTATTCATGCTGCGTTACGAGGCATAGACATGTTTCTCGAAGCAGGCTTTAATGTAAAGATTGTGCTGTTACCGGAGGGTGAGGACCCTGATTCCTTTGCTAACAGCCATAACGCCGACGAGTTCATACAGTATATCAAAGACCACCAAGTGGACTTTATCCGCTTTAAGGCACAACTGCTTCAAAAGGAAGCCGCCAATGATCCCCAGAAGCGTGCAGATTTGATAAAGGATATCGTAGAATCGATTTCCCATATACCGGACAGTATCACCCGGCAAGTATATATCAAAGACTGCTCGGACCTACTTCATATCCAAGAGCAACTGCTTACCCGTGAGGTAGGCTTCAAGCGTCGCGAGAAAGCCATTGAAGGCACCGAGTCCCGTCAAAAAGAAGAGGAGAATGAGCGCGCCCGCAAGATTGCAGAGGAAGTAAAAGACGAAGGCGTCAGGGACGACAGGGTGAAGGGGGAAAGAGCAACAAGTGACGGAGTAGCCGGTAGCAAGTTAGACGAGAATTATCGTAACCTGTTGCAGGTGATAATCCGCTATGGTGAGAGGCCGCTCTATCAATTAGAAGGAGACCAGTATATCAATGTAGGCGACTATATTATACAGACGCTGCAAGAGGACGCCATTGAGGCTCCTAATGCGCTCTATCAGAAAGTGATTGCCGAGTTTCTCGGTCATGAGAAAGAGCCCGGCTTTGCAGCTGAGCGTTTCTTTAAGTTCCACCCGGACCCGGAGGTCATGCAGTTAGCGATAGACCTGATTGCAGACAAATATCAACTGAGCAGTATCTACACCAAACAGAACGTATCGGAGAATATCACCCGCTCCGTAAAGGTCCAGACAGATGAGGATAAGTTAGCCGAGTTAGTACCTCAGCTTCTGTTAGAGCTCAAATTCACGATTGTTAACCAACGTATTGAGCAATTAGGCAAGATGATACGTCAGGCAGAAGCCGATAACGACTTTGAGCTTCTGAGCCAGTTATTAAGCACACAACCTGCGTTATTAGAGATAAAGAACACTATCTGCAAGCAGTTAGGTAATCGGGTTATTACGTTATAAGATGCTATTTGAGAGTATTGTATATGGTCCTATTCATTCTCGGCGCTTAGGGGTGTCGTTAGGTATTAATCTGATGCCTACGGACCATAAATTATGCAGTTTCGACTGTGTGTACTGCGAGATAGGCTGGAACCGTCCAGTGAGTCATCCCCGTCTGCCGTCCCGAGAGGATGTGCGGAAATCTTTAGAGCACACCCTACAAGGACTTATTCAGTTACCGGACGTGCTGACCTTCAGCGGCAACGGCGAGCCGACGATGCATCCTGATTTTGAGGGCATCATAGAAGATACTTGCCGTCTGCGCGACCAATATTGTCCCCAAGCGAAAGTCAGTGTACTTAGTAACTCGACGCAAGTGTATCGCGAGGATGTGTTCCGTGCCCTCAAGCGATGCGACAACCGCATTATGAAATTAGACAGTGCAATAGACCGCACCATGCGCCTGATAGACCGTCCGACTAATGCATCGCTGACGGTATCTACCATTATAGAACGGCTGCAACACTTTGAGGGGGATTTCACTTTGCAGACGTGTTTTGTACGCGGTGTAGTGCCTGACGGAGACGGTGAATCAGCAATAGACAATACCACCTCAGAGGAGTTAGCGGCATGGTACAAAGCCGTAGATATATTGCACCCCAAGCAAATCATGATATACATCATCGACCGCAAGACGCCCTGTGAGACATTAGAGAAGATCAGTCGTGACAAGATGGAGTCTATTGCCGCTCCACTACGTGCGAAGGGTTATGATGTTATTGTAAGTGCATGAGAATACTGATTGCTCCACTGAATTGGGGATTAGGTCACGCCACGCGCTGTATTCCCCTTATACGTCAGTACCTGAATGAAGGTGCTGATGTTATTTTGGGTGGTACAGGCTCGTCCCTACAGTTACTACGCAAGCATTTTCCCGAACTGACGTCGGTTGAATTAGCTCCACTGCAGTTGCGATACAGTTACGGCACGAGTCAGGTGGGTGCTATGCTGCGTTCGCTACCTGCATTTATTCGTTTCTACGGAGGTAACCGCAAGCGCGTGGAGCAGATTGTACAAGCGATGTGTATAGATGTGATTCTATCGGATAACTGTTTCGGTGTTTACAGTTCCAAATGCCACAGTATTTACATGACCCATCAGTTACATATATGCCTTCCCCACGGTTGGCAGTGGTTAGAGCCCTTAGCCGACCGTGTACATGCCCGTTTATATACCCATTACGATGAGATATGGGTGCCTGATAACAAGACGGGTGAGTTATTATCCGGTGCACTCGGCCATCCTGCGCGCGTGGACGCACGCGTAAAATATATAGGTCCGTTGTCCAGATTTGCGTTAAAGGGTGAGAGATTAAAGTGTGAAAGGGTGAAGAGTGATTATGATATTGTGGCAATGCTGTCGGGTTTGGAGCCTCAGCGCAGTCTCTTTGAGCATGATCTTGTCAACCGCTACAGCGACAGCGCGAAGCGCGTACTGATTGTGCGCGGTAAGACAGGCGAGCCGAATATACGGCTAACTCATAAGAACATCACCTTAGTGCCGTCTTTAGACGATGAAGCACTAAAAGAAGTGCTATACGGCGCTGAGCATATCATTGCCCGTAGCGGGTATAGCACTATTATGGATTTGTGGGCCTTAGGATTACTCAGCAAAGCCGAGTTTCACCCCACCCCGGGTCAGTCGGAGCAAGAATACCTTGCTCTGCTTCATTCTTCCCATTAGAATTCTACCTTAGGAGCTTTGTTGGCACCTTCTTCCGCTTGGAAGTACGGTTTACGCTCGAAGCCGAACATAGATGCTATGATATTGGACGGGAACTGACGGATATAGGTATTATACTCTTTAGCCGCATCGTTAAAGGTGTTGCGCGCAAAAGTGATACGGTTCTCGGTTCCTTCCAGTTGGTCAATCAACTGTGAGAAGTGTTCGTTAGCCTTCAATTCGGGATAGTTTTCAGCGACTGCGAGGAGTCGTCCGAGAGCTTGTGAGAGTTCTCCTTGTGCATTCTGGTAAGCGGCGAGTTGTTCGGGAGTAGCATTAGTAGGGTCAATGGTGATTTGTGTTGCTTTAGCCCGAGCTTCCATTACACTGGTGTAGGTTTCTTGTTCGTGCTTAGCGTATCCCTTAACGGTAGATACGAGGTTAGGGATGAGATCAATACGACGTTGATACTGGTTTTCCACTTGTCCCCAAGCATTTTCCACATTTTCTTGCATGGTAACCATGGCGTTGTAACGTCCCATCATCCATACAACGATGATGCCGAGCACGGCAATCACTACAATAGTAGTCAAAACTGATTTGTTCATAATAGGTAATATTTAGTTAGTTAATATTAGTTACATTCAGAATCGTCTTCCTGCTCCGCCTCCTGAGGAGTGTCCTCCCCCCCAGGAACCAGAGGAAGAAGATCGTCCATATCCCCCACCTCTATAGCTTGAAGATGAGGAACTTCCACTTGAATAACTACTTCTTTGCTTAATGGGAAGGTTGACTTTTTTTAGTTCCTCATGTCCGCAGCAAGCGCATAAGTAAGCTTCTTCTCTTTCTCCGCCATGGGTATAAGTAGGAGCGATAAGCACTTTTTGCGCCGTCAATTTGTAGGCTTTAGCCCCACAGGTTGGGCATATACCATATACTTTTCCCTTATCTCCCTTATTGATAAGCAGTTGTTCTTCTCCGCAATCAGGACATCTCCATGCACTAAAGGATCTGCTTTGGATTTCATTCTCCACCTGTTGTGTTTTGTCCATCATAGCCAACATTTGTTCTTCGGGCAACATGTCCATATCATGTCCGCATTTTTCACATTTAGGCGGTGTCATTTTAACATGCTTTCTCGCATATCGATAGTAGAGATAGAAGAAGAGCAGGGGTATAGGGAAAATAAACGCCAGACATCCGAGGCTGGTTTGCGCGGGCTGTGCCAGCTTTTGAATTTCTTCCTTAGGTTGTCCCGGTTTACCATTAAGTCGTTTGTATGCTATGAACGCAAATACAATCATCAATAAAAAGCCAATGATAAAGTAATTTGCTGTGTCTTGCGCATCTTGGGGATTAGCCGGTCGTTTGCCGGATAAGAGTTCCATCCTGTTATCGGGCTCCATGAGGTAATTATATATATCACCGGTAATCCACTGGATAGCAGAATCGAAATTGTCTACTCTAAGGAGCGGGATGGCATCATCTAATATTTTCCCACAGACAGCATCGGTCATAATTCCTTCGATACCACTACCGGTAATGATTTCAATTTCACGACTTCTCTGGGCAAGGAATAGCAGGAGACCTGTATTTTTATCTTTATCTCCAATCCCCCAATAGTTAAACAAATCTATTGCAAAATCCCGGGCAATGAGATATTTATTTTCATTGTATCCGTCAATCGCAACAACCGCCATTTCGACACCAGTATTAAGTTGCAGCTCTTTCAGCTTTTGATTGAGGAGCGTATCCGTCACATTGAATAATACACGATCCGGATTAGAGACATAAAAGTCCTGTCCGTAGGTTTTAGGATTAGGAACGGTTTGTGGCATATAATCCACTGCTTGTGCGTAAATTGGCAGGAGAATAAGGCTTAATAAAGTAATAAATTGAGATAGTTTTTTCATAATCGTTACCATTTACGCTGCAAAGGTACTGCTTTTTTTAGAATTGTGCAAATATTTTATGTGATTTGCGCGATTTTCTTGTGTCGGTCATCTCTCGGTCATCGGTCGGTCATCGGTCGGTGGGATACAGACAAAATAAGTGCCGCTACGTGAGCGACACTTACTCGTTAGGAATTATTTTCTTACAACAGTAAGATATAATTACTTACCTTCCGCGAAAGAAGCCATTTCCTCTTCGAATACTTTCTTGAATTTCTCAAGTTCGAAATCGGTGCGCAGTTTCTCGTCGTTAGAGATACGTTTGTTGGTCTCTTGTGTGAGAGCTTCGATGTACTCGTTAGAAGTGAGTTCGAGAGCTACATAAGCGTGATACATTACGCCATCTTTGTTCTCTACTTTGGTCACTTTGTCGCATACAGGAACCGAACCGCGGAGCGTTTGGTTAGTAACGATACGCGCCATGTCTTGCATTTTGCTACGGAAGTCAGCAGCGTTATCGAGGTCGTAAGAAGAAGCATATGTCTCAACGACACGTTTAACGAGAGACTCCACTGATGTAGCCATTTCACGACGAGCAGCAGCTAAAGCTTTGTCAGTAGCGTTCTGCATGTTAGGCGAGATAGCATTACCGTTAGCGCGAAGGGTCTTTTTGTCAGTTTTGAACTCTTTGCAAGGTACGTTTACTTCTACTTCACCTTTAGTAGGAGCGACTTTCTTTGAACCGCAGCTAACCATAACCAATGCAGCTGCCATGATTAAAAGTACTTTTTTCATAAAAGGAATAATTTAAGTTAATAATGATTTTATTTTACCATGAAGGTATTTTTTACTTTGTTTCCCTCGATATTCAATGTAATAACGAGGTTATTTTCTTCGCCGTCATAACACGATGTTTCGTAATCGTATGTAACGACGCACTTGCCGTTGTTAGGTACGAACTGCAAGTCAGACAGACAATTCGACTCCAGTTTTGGTTGCAGAGTCGAAGAGAGTTGCTTTTCGCCGAAATAAGGCGCATAAACGAGTTGCTGCTTATTAACAGAGAGCAGTCTGATCGTTATAGATTTAAGATAGCCGTTATAGACTTTTTCTATATTCTGGCAGGTAGCACGTCGAGCATCTTTCTCCATGAGTGAAGCTCGGAGCAGTCGCACCTCTTTGAGTCGCTGAACCATTTGCTCCGTGGAGGTATAGGACGTGAAGTTATCCTTAGTAAAGTCTGCAATCTGCTGATTGATTTCACGCTCACGAGTGAGAAAATCGTCCGAGAGACGCATGAGGTCAAATCGGTCGAAGGGATACTTGATATGGTACCGATAGCAATAGTCTTTCCCACGTTTTAGTTTCTCCCAATAGTAATCCTCCACCCTTGACACACTGACTTCGCTAAGGAAGGGGATAAGCGCACTTTGAGTCTCCACGAGGTTATTATACTCCTCGAGGATATTATACTTCCCATTCACGCCCTTTTCTTTTGTATCAATAGATGAAGATGATTGAACGTTCTCAGCGATAGCGGCAAGGATTTGCTTTTTGACCTGGATCATGGCTTTGTCCTTAGCCGTTTCAATATCAGCAGCCTCAGCGGAAACGACGATAAAGTCCGTGCCGGCTGAGTACACCCATTTAGGTTGTTTGCCGGACTTGTCGACCACTTTCTCTCCCCCCGCGAAGGCAGGCAGTACGAAGAGGGCGCTAAGAGCAAGAATAATAATAGACTTAGTTTTCATATTATTGCCAATTATTTACGTTATAATCCGGTTGCGGTTGATCCTCGGTGGGCTGTTGTGGTTCCGGTTGCGCGAGGAGTTCTTCGATAATACGCTGTTTACCTTTGTTGAAGAAAGGTTTGAAGGCTTTATCGTTCGCCGAAATAGCCTTGATAGCATTCAGATATGCTTTTTGTTCGGATGCAGCAACCCCTTTGCGTGTGATAGCTGTGGAAGCATATAATGTTCCATCGACGCCATTACCTATAAAGAAATGCACTTCCACCTCCACTACCCAATTTTGGGGAACGGAAGCTGTGAGTTGTTTGTCAATCACGTTGACGGAAGAAGTAAGCACATACACTTGATTTTCCATTGCGCTCAATCCGTTTTTGAGTGCAGCCTGCCGCATTCGGTTGAGTAAGAGAGCTTCAGCGTCCGGTGCCATATTGGTCTCGGCCGAAATATACGGTGTCAGCGGAATAATCTCGTAGAGTTTCTGGTTGTCATTTTGCGCCATGCAAGGAGCAAGGAGCAAGCAACAAAGAGTAAGGATGACTAAAGATTTCGTTTTCATAGGTTCAATTATTTACTACCAACAACAATTAACAGTTCGCCTAATCCCTTAGTAGAGATATTAGCAGGAATAGAATAGTCGTCTTTAAGTTTGGTTCTCAGTCCACGAGCCCAACGACGCGGGTCATTGTCGCGACCCTTATTATCTGTAAGCGGCATACGCACTTGTTCGATAGTCATCATTTTTCCTGATGGGCTGATGCTCGGTGCGCCGAACTTACCTTTGACAGTGTTATCAGCGAGCCAATCCTCAATGATTTCATTGAGTTCGTCGCCGTCGTATTCTTCCATGAGGTTGCCATCCCAATCGTCCCAGCACAGTACACGTACTTTGATAGCACGTCCTTTGGCAGCGAGGGTCTTGAAATAATCAACCATCGTGTTGCAGAACGGATCGAACTGCCCTTGTATAGCGGACTCAATCATCAGGGGGATGTTGAAATTGCTGCTATAGGAGTTATGGCTTGTGGTAGGAGGAATACCACCTACTACGAAGTCGGTATAAGCGTCGATGGCGCTCATCGAGAAAGTGAGTGTTTTCTCACTTCCGCCTTTGATTACGTTCTCCGTCCAGTTAATCTCAATCCAGATATCAGCCTGCGCCACGCGGCGTAACACATCAATCGGTGTCTCGGCAACGGAAGCCCCACCTTCAATGCTCATCATGACAGCGTTCTCCGCCTTCTCGGTTTTCAGCGTTGCGAGAGCCGAACTAAGGTTCTTCACCTCGAAACCGCGAGAGGTAAGGCGGGCGTTGAGTGCTGTGATAGCCTGATTAAGTTCGTTATCCAGCAAGGCTTTGTCATAATCTGCTATATATTCGGTTACGCCCTGGTTATTGTAGGTTTTCAAGCATTTGTGATTATTACAATACACTTTGCTCGGGACGATCATTACGGTAGGCATTTTACCTTGTACGGTAGCTGTTGTTGCGATGATGCCGTCGGCTTCAAGGCGCTCACGAAGTTGGTCAACAAGGACAACAACAGTGATGCCGATCTTGTACTCTTTGTTTACTTTAAGGATTTGGTCAGGGACTCCATTATTCACGAAGGACACATAACGTTGGTATGCGCCCCCCTCTTTGAAGAACTGTTCGAAGTACTCGGCGTTAGCTTCTTCGATAGCAGGGTCAGCAATAATCGGCTCACGTCCTACAATACGTGTTCCGTCATTAGAAGCGGGATAGCCCATGAACATGATACCGTGAACAGCGTTTTTAGCGGCTTGGGAAACAGCCACTTTGTTGCTTTTGGAATAGGTCCAAACACGAACCAATGCAGACCCTTGCGCGGCTTCACCTATTACAGGTTGGATTTCGTAACGCCACTGAGCCGTTTGTTTGTCTGCTTTCTTCTGTTGGGCAGAAGCACCGAATATACACAATGCGACTGCAAGTAGAGTAAGAATCTTTCTCATAACTGATTGTTTTTATAGGTTATTTTTGTTCTCTGATTAACATACCGGGTTGAATCTGTTTGACAGAGCTCACTACTGTAAACAGAGTTCCCTCTGTACCGTCCACATCATTCTCCAGCAGGGCATTGAATCGGTTATCCCAAATTTGGTTAGTCACCGGTTTGATGGTAGCTACGCGATTGTACCTGACACGCCCTTTGGCATCAATAACGGTTTCGATGACCTCGTATTTACGTCCTTCGCTCACGCCTTCTTTTTGTCCCACCAAGGCCCGATAGCCTAATAGTTTACCTTTATTATTGTACTCCGCTCCCATTATAGGTGTTTTGATACGGAAAGCTTCATACTGGCTTTGTAACTCGGCAATATTCTTATCAATTGAGCGGCGTGTAATGAGTTCGAGCAAGCCCGTGCGGGTATATTTGCCTTTCTTTTGCGTCTTCTCATATACCGACGACTCTGCTCCGAGGTATTTCACTTTAAAGAGCGATTTGTCGGCAAGGAATGCCTTTATACGCTCGGGATTAGGAGTCTGGGTATAGTATTTCGTATAGAAGATATTCGATATACTGTCGTTCCATTCCAACTGGAAGAGATAACTATGCGTCATCACCTTAAATCCTGTAAAGCTGTCCGCTATCTCCTCCCCAAGTCGAGCTGCGTGGTCTCCTAAGTTAGAACCTGTAAACACCGCATCGAAGACCTCTCCGAGCCCTGCAAGCACTTTCTTACCCACCTCAGCGCGCTGCTCAGCCGTGATATAGGTCATGTCGCTCACCAAAATGAACGAGTGCTCAATCAGGTCGTTGCTTACAGTCTGCAGCACGTTAATGCCTTCCGTCGTATAGCGCGCCATAATGGCTTCAGAAATAGTTACGTTATAATCCGAGCGGCTCTCGAGCACTTTGGTGGAGAAGGTGGCAGAGTCAACGGAGTTCCCCTGCAGGTTAAACCACTTAGCTACCATACGCTTACCCATCTGGGCATCGTTGAGCAGTTTCTCTATAACGACGGCATTTTTGTTTTTCTCGGCAGCCGTAAGCACCATACTGCCACCATATTGCTGGCGATGGAAGCCTTTGTCCTTACCTTGCACACCGGTTACGGCATCGTTATTTATTACACGCAGGTCGACGTCGTGATTATCAAACTTCTCCAACGCAGGGAGGTGTGAGAATATCTTATATACATCATATCCGAATTCGTCTTCGGGATGATAAATCATCATACTGGTAAGCGCATTACGATAATAGGGTGTATTGATATTATTCGTCTGCGCCCAACTCACTACCGCAAAGATAGCACTTATTGATATAATAAACAGTCTTTTCATATCTTAGGGTATTGAGTAATAGAATTCGTTAACATCCGTTATCAGGTAAAGGAAGTCTCCTCTTTTACCGTCTTTACCGTTAGCACCTGTTTTCCCGTCAGCCGCCTTACCGGAGCATCCGCTTCCTTCGCCGTGTCTTCCCCCTTTGCCTCCGGCACCTCCTTTACCGCCTTTGCCGCCATCAACAGTGGCTGAGACGGCTTCCAATCCGAAGCTGTTAAGCAGAGCATCACTCACGCAGAAAAGGAACGTACCTCCATCGGTACCGTCTGAGCCCGGGTGGCCATCCTCTCCGGGCTTGCCGCAAGTACCTTTGATATAGTGTTTTTTACCGTCACTATCGGTATATTCCGATTCGTTCTTTCCGTTCGCGCCATTCACGCCCCGGCGTCCATCCGAGCCGGCGTACCCATCTGCAGCAAACGTAAACGGCAGTCTGACCACTTCGAGTTCTTTACTATTGAGATTGCACATGAGTGCCAAATCCGGGAAGGTGTCGCTCGGGAACACATCAAAGCTATACGCGCCATCAGCACCGCTGCAGGAGATCTCCTCACGCCAGTCCATGTGCAAGTCGAAGATATACTTCGCTGCGGACGGTTCATGGATACATGTGATTTTATAGTCAGACGGATACATTCCGGCAGCGATATGGAGTACGGGGACTTGGAGTTCAATCTTATTGCCATTCATCTTGACAGCCTTGTTATCCGCCTCAAAGATGAACTCGTCCATATTACATTTCTTATCGTTGCGGTTAACGATTTGGATGTATTGTCCGCCGGAAATGACAGCACTTGAGATACGGTCTTTCTTGACGTTAAACTTCTCGTTACCGCTTTTCACGCCCTCTTGTCCGTGAGAGGTGTTTTTAATGGTATAAACAGGCAGTTTGACGGTCACTCCTTTCGGATCAAGCGTGAGGCGATAGACACCGTTACCGTTCGTAACATACTTGTTTTTACTGGCTAACACTTTGGCATCCACAGCGGGGATAGACATCCCTTGTTTGATGAGTTTGCGTGCTTTTTCTTTTTCTAACTGCGCTTTAGCCTCAGCTTGTGCTTTGGGCAGAGGAGCCACTTTACATACCGCTATGGGAACCGGTCCCATAGCGTCGTAAAGCGTCTGAGCGAAGAGGTTGCACGCACAAATAGCGGTTGCTATTACTAATGTTAATCTCTTGTTCATATTGTGTTATTAATCCTATTCTTCTTACATCCAACGAACGTATGCGAAGTCCATCCGATGCGGCAGCAGTTCATGCTGCGGATACATACGCATAGCGAATTTCATACCGCCGGCATAGTTGAGCTGATACGGCAATTCAAAGAACAGGTGACTTCCTTCCACTTTAACGAGTTTAAGCGGTTTGGTCGCATAGAGTTTGTCGTTGTTGTGGAGAGAGGTGCGGATAGCAACCAACTCAACTCCGATACTGTTCTTATCCTGGATGTCTTTGATATCAATCTCTGCCTGGAAGCCGAGTGTGTCGCCGACATTTGGCTGATTATATACATCGCTATAACCCGCTTTGATAACTTCGATCTTGTCCCACTTGGAAGCCACATCTTCTTTCCAAGCAGCCAGTTCTTTTGCTTTCTTGAAGTTGTCCGCCTCAAGCATAGCGTGACGTTTAGCCAGTTTGTTGTAGAATTTGGCAAAATAGTCGTCCATCATACGCTTTGTGGTAAAGCGCGGAGTGATTTTGGTGACGGAGTTCTTAATTGTCTGAACCCATTGCGGCGAGTAGCCTTTAGCGTTCTTGGAGTAGTACATCGGAATGATTTCGCTCTCGAGCATCTGATAGATTGTAGCGGCATCCAATTGGTCTTGGTGAGCCTGATTCTCGTAGGTACGTTTGTCGGTCAAAGCCCAACCTGCACCTTCCACGTAACCTTCCAGCCACCAACCGTCCAGTACGGAGAAGTTCAATACTCCGTTCATCTGTGCTTTTTCGCCGGATGTACCGGAAGCCTCAAGCGGACGGGTTGGTGTATTGAGCCATATATCCACACCGCTCACCAGACGTTTAGCCAAGCGCATATCATAGTTCTCAAGGAAGATAATCTTACCTAAGAACTGCGGCATACGGCTAATCTCAATAATACGTTTGATAAGTCCTTGTCCTGCGCCATCAGCCGGGTGAGCTTTACCGGTGAACAGGAACTGAACGGGATAGTTCGGGTTATTAACCAGTTTATCCAAGCGCTCCAGATCCGTAAAGAGCAGATGGGCACGTTTGTAGGTTGCGAAACGACGACCGAAACCGATAATGAGGGTATTGGCATTCATTTCGTTGAGTGCGCGAACGATACGTGCGGGATCCCCCTGGCTCTTCATCCAGTCCTCGCGGAACTGCACTTTGATATAGTCAATAAGTTTCTGTTTGAGTTGCATACGGGTAGCCCAAATCTCCTCGTCCGGGATATCGTTATAGGCTTTCCACATATTGAGGTTTGACTGGTCTTTCCACCAACCTTGCGGGAATTTAGCGTTATACACGGTTTTCCACTCTGATGCTGCCCATGTAGGCATATGAACGCCGTTCGTTACGTAATCCACATGCAGTTCTTCCGGGAAGTATCCGGGCCATACAGGCGCGAACATTTTCTTGCTCACTTCGCCATGTAGCCACGATACGCCGTTCGCTTCCTGGCAGGTATTGAGAGCAAAGACAGACATAGAGAACTTCTCGCTTTTATCTTCCGGGTTCTGACGTCCCAAGCCAATCAGGTCATCCCATTCGATACCTAACTTAGCCGGATACTCGCTCATATATTTGTAGAACAAGCCTTCCTCGAAGTAGTCGTGGCCTGCAGGTACAGGAGTATGGCATGTGTACAGGCCGCTTGCGCGTACCACTTCTTTAGCCTCGTCAAAGGTCAGTCCTTCCTCTTGTACATAATCCACAAGACGTTGCAGTCCCATGAGTGCGGCGTGCCCCTCGTTGCAGTGGTACACGTCCTTCTTGATACCCAGTTTCTTAAGTGCGAGTGTACCTCCGATACCGAGCAGAATCTCCTGTTTGATACGGTTTTCCCAGTCACCGCCATAGAGCTGGTGGGTGATAGAGCGGTCCCATTCGCTGTTAAGTTCATTATCGGTATCAAGCAGATAGAGGCTGATACGTCCAACAGCTACGCGCCACAGATAGGCGTGTACGAAACGATCCGGATAGGGAACATCAATAACCATCGGTGTTCCGTCGGCGTTCTTCACTTGCTCCATAGGCAAGTTCTGGAAGTTTTGAGCCTCGTAATTGGCAATCTGCTGTCCTTCGGGAGAAAGGGTCTGTGTGAAATAGCCATAACGATAGAGGAAGCCGATAGCGGTCATATCCACATTGCAGTCGGACGCCTCTTTGAGGTAGTCGCCTGCCAAGATTCCCAGACCGCCACTATAGATTTTAAGGACATGGGTCAACCCATATTCCATAGAGAAATAAGCAATAGAAGGTTTTTTCGTGTCACGCGGTTCATCCATATAGGCGCGGAAGGCAGCATAGACATCGTCCAGTTTCTTCATAAAAGTCTTGTCGTTGCTCAGTTCTGTCATACGCTCAAAACTGATGATATTGAGCAGTTGTACAGGATTGGATTGAGCACGATGCCAGGCTTCGATGTCAATGTCGCGGAATAAATTCTTCGCATCGGAATTCCACACCCACCACAGGTTGTATGCGATTTCCTGCAGTTTCTTCAAGTTCTCAGGCAGATTGGCATGGATAATCATCTCATGCCACGCTGGTTGATTTACTTCACTTACTTTTACTTGCATAATGTATTTTTATTAATATTTTTATACTATTCTTATTGCCTTTACTGTAAAAAAGCGCGCAAAGATACAATTAAATTTGCACATACGCAAATATTTTTATACTTTTGCAGCGGATTTATGCAAAATGATACTCACATACAGCAATTTTTCGTGCCCGACCTTCAAAAAGAGGTAGTCCGCCGAAGGGACATGAGAGAGGTGTTCACCTTCACTATAGACCCCAAGGACGCCAAGGATTTTGACGATGCTCTTTCTTTTGCAGAACAGGAAGACGGCACATATCAGATAGGGGTACATATTGCCGATGTGACCTATTTTGTGCAGTCCGGTTCAGAGGTTGACAAATCTGCATATGAGAAAGCGACTTCCATCTACTATGTCGATCATGTCGCACCTATGTTACCCGAAGAATTGTGCAATAACCTGTGCTCACTCCGTCCCGACGAAGACAAGCTGACGATGTCGGTTATCTTCACGATGGACGATAACGCCAAGGTGCTGAAGTATAAAATCTGCCGCACGATTATTCGCTCCGATTTCCGGTTGGCGTATGAAGATGCTCAAAACATATTGGACGATTCAGCAGAGGTTGCGCCACTCTTGCGCCACTCTTGCAAGTTGGAAACGGCACTCAAGAAGCTCAACGCTTTTGCCAATATTTTACGTCGTGAGCGGATGGCAAATGGTGCTTTGGACATTGAACAGGAAGAGGTTCAGTTTGAATTGGACGAAAACAAGCATCCTATCAAGATTATCTTCCATAAACCGACTGATGCCAATCATCTGATTGAAGAGTTTATGTTGCTGGCCAACAGAACGATAGCCACTGAGATGGGGAAACGCGGACATGAATTTGTTTACCGCATACACGATAAACCCGATACTGAGAAATTAGAGCAAGTAGGTGCTTTTACCAAGCGATTTGGAGATACTATTCCTTCGTCTGTTATTGAGATGCTCACTATTCGGGCGATGGCGAAAGCGGTCTATTCCACCAAGAACATCGGGCACTACGGATTAGCTTTTGATTACTACACCCATTTCACTTCGCCTATTCGCCGTTATCCGGATGTGATGGTGCATCGTTTGGTCGCTAAATTCATCTTAGGCGAGCGGACTCGTTCAGCCGTTGCGCCTGATGGGTTAGAAGAGGCGTGTGAGCACTGTTCCGAGATGGAGCAGTTGGCGCAACAGGAGGAACGCGCTTCCGTAAAAGAGATGCAGACCATTTGGATGGCAGACCATATAGGCGAGGAGTTTGACGGCACTATCGTGAGCGTAACGGATTTCGGTTTGTTTGTGCGTTTGGACGATAACTGTTGCGAGGGGCTTATTCATATCACCGAACTGGTGAAGGATGATTACATGCTCAATGACACGAAGAATTTCCGTCTTATTGGTGACCGTACGGGCACAACATTCACCATCGGCGACCGATTGCATGTCAAACTGCTCCGTGCAGATATAGAGAAGCGTCAAATAGATTTTGAACTAATTAACAAACTATAATATCTAACTATTAAAAAAGTGTATTATGAAAAAAGTCTTCACTTTATGTTTTGTAGCTTTGATAGCTACTACCGTATCCGCGAGATCGTATAAGATTGCAGTCGGTTTAGCGACAGGCTTGGAGTATGGTCCGACGTTAAAAGTTAATTTCACGGAGCACCTCACGCTCTTAAACGACCTTGTTTGGTTCCTCAATCCTGGAACTGTAGGAAGCGGCAATGGTACAGGTACCATGCAATTCGGCTACATGGGTTTGCAGGACAATGTGAACCTTGCTTTTGAGCAGAAGCTGACCAGCGGCAGAGGTTTGGACCTCAGTTTTTACGGAGGTGGCGGTACGAGTCTCGGCTACGCCGATTTAGGTGGCAATCCGGCAGGTAAGTTCGGTATTAACGGTATTGCCGGTCTTGAGATGACCGCCAATATTCCTATTGCTGTCACGTTTGACTTCCGCCCGGGTTATGCATTACTGTTCGCAGACGGAGGTCAGATGCACGCTTTGGACTGGTCGCTCGTCCTTGCCGTCCGTTACGCGTTCTAAACCAAGAGCACCGCATGTCAGCGGTGCTCTTTTCACCATTAAGCGCAGCGTCACCATTTCACCATTGAGCAAGCGACGCTTGCGCTAATCCCCGTTCGATGACCTTCGCTCCCGCCGACTAACTCGCCCCTTATCGGCAGCCGCACTATGCCGAACCCCCGTAGCAAAGGGGGACATCACCGGGACTTCACCAACT
>CAMOJP010000011.1 GCA_946617165.1 uncultured Bacteroidales bacterium | reverse complement strand
CCGTCGCGGATATACTCCGTCTTCAATGCGTAACTTCATGGACCGTATCGGTTATACAAAGGTTGAGGGAATGATTGACCAAGGATTGCTCGAACATACTATTCGGGAAGACCTCAAAGAGACGGCGCCGCGTGTATGTGCAATCTTCGACCCCGTTAAACTCATTATCACCAACTACGAAGAAAATGGTGAAACCCTTGTCGGAGAGAATATTGACGGACATCCCGAACTGGGAACGCGAGAAATGCCTTTCGCAAGAGAACTATATATTGAAAGAGGAGACTTCTTGGAAGAGGCGGATAATAAATTCTACCGTCTTTCACCTAACGGTCGGGAAGTGCGCCTCAAAAACGCTTATATTATCCGGGCTACCGGCTGTGAGAAGGATGCTCAGGGGAATATCACAACCGTTTATGCAACCTACGACCCGACTTCTAAGTCTGGTACCGAAGGCGGTAATCGCAAAACGAAAGCTACCATTAACTGGGTAGAGTGCAACTCGTGCTTGGATGCTGAAGTGCGGCTGTATGACCGCCTGTTTGCGTGCGAGAACCCATCGGCGGAAGAAGGTGACTTCCGTGACTTGCTCAATCCTGATAGCCTTAAGGTGGTTAACGCTAAAGTGGAGAATTCGCTTCGTAGCGAGTTACATGACCCGGTTATCGTGAACGGAGTGGAGCAGGAGAACCACTACCAACTGCTTAAACAAGGCTATTTCGTCGTCGATCCGGATACTACAGCGCAACATCTTGTGCTCAATCGTACTTGCTCGCTTAAGGACAATTATCTTAAGTAATGCGTACTCGGCTTTATAACGGCAAAGAACAAATCTTCTGTGAGTGGCGTCATCGTTGGGTGCGCCTTACTCCGGAAGAGTGGGTGCGCCAGCAGTTGCTTCACCGGCTGGTGGAGCAATTTGCATATCCGCAAGCGCGCATCGCTGTTGAAGCGGCTATCAAAGTCGGAGAGGCGCACAAACGCTGTGATGCTATCGTTTATAACACGGACATGAAACCGGTTATACTCATCGAATGTAAAGCGGAAACGGTGCACCTCACGCAAAAAACACTCGACCAGGCCGTTACCTATAATCGCAAACTGCAAGTTCCTTATCTTATCCTACATAACGGACCGCAAACGATTATTGCTCATGTTAAGGACCAAACTCTTGATTATCTGAAATCCATTCCCCTATACAACCGATTATAATATGGAAACAATCGTCGCTCTGAACGATAATATCGATACCGCCACCTTTTACGGCGTGAATAATCAAAACATCCTTTGTCTCAAGAATCAGCATCCCGACGTACGCATCGTTGCGCGGGGATATCAGATTAAAGTATCTGGTTCTGAGGCTGCGGTCAATAAGTTTACGGATAACCTCAAAAAGGTTGAAACTTTCTGTGCCCAGCATAATACACTGAACGAGGAACAGATTTTGCAAATCCTGCACGGTGAACATCCCCAGGCTGTGGAGCATGATAATCTGATTCTGCACGGCGTCAACGGTAAGCCTATTCTTGCTCGCTCCGCAAATCAGAAGAAACTGGTTACCGATTATGACAGCAACGATTTGCTTTTCGCTATCGGTCCCGCCGGATCCGGTAAAACATACACGGCGATTGCGCTGGCGGTTCGTGCACTGAAAAATCGCGAAGTCAAACGTATTATCCTTTCACGTCCGGCGGTGGAGGCGGGGGAGAAACTCGGCTTCCTACCGGGGGATATGAAGGAAAAGATTGACCCATATCTGCAGCCTTTGTATGATGCCTTGCAGGATATGATTCCCGGTACGAAACTCAACGAGTATATGGAGAAGGGAACCATCCAGATAGCGCCTTTGGCTTTTATGAGGGGACGCACGCTTTCCGATGCGGTCGTTATTCTCGATGAAGCGCAAAACACTACCTCCTCACAGCTCAAGATGTTCCTCACACGCTTGGGAATTAACGGCAAGATGATTGTTACAGGGGACTTGACGCAGATTGACTTACCGGCAACACAGCATTCGGGACTCAAAGATGCAATTGAACGTCTCACAGATATTAAGGGGATTGCCGTGGTGGAATTTAATCAAAAGGATATTGTTCGCCACCCGTTGGTCAAGCATATTGTTGATGCGTATAAATAGGCTAATAAACGAGAGCGCCTACTGCGCCTGCTAATACCACCAGCAGAATAGGGTGACTTGTCGTATCAATCACTTTCAATAATGTCGGATTAGTTATCTTCAGCGGCTTCTTGAGAAGTGGCAGTAGTGTCAGTACACCCACCACACCGCAAATGATATAACTTGTCGCATCGATAAAACTCTCCTTGTTACATAGTCTGTATGCTGCAAATGCGATGAGGCACACAACGGCTATGCGGATTATACGCATCACTGCCTGATAGATGCGATTGTCTGCCCATTTATCGCGTATCTTCATGTACACAGAACAGATGGTTAGCATAATGATAAGACTCGGTATTATAATCGCGGCGGAGGCTACCAGACTGCCCCAGACACTTCCGGTTGCGGTATAGCCTACATAGGTCGCGCAGTTCAAACCGATAGGACCCGGAGTCACTTGGCTGATACCTACTATATCTACGAACTCCGTATTGCTCATCCAACCATGATTGGTCACTTCAATCTGTATCAGAGCTATAATGGACATGCCTCCTCCGAAACCGAGAAGACCTATCTTCAGAAATGATATGAATAACTCAAGATAAATCATTCGCTATATCTTGCTGGCCATCCTCACTACAGTGGCTGCTATGAGGGCTACTACAGCGGGTCTGACTCCCTTGAACACACGTTCTATCTCCGGCAGGTCCTTATATTGCGTGAAGAACATCGCTATCGCTAAAATACACACGATAGAGGGAATCGTGGCGCCTAAAACGGCGGCGGTGATATATGCCCAGCGGTGATGTCCTTTGCTTACGCACCAACCCACAAATATGGCGGTATTAACTGCAATCAGTCCCGGAGCGGCTTGAGCTAATGCAAGCATATTGAGAAACTCTTTCTCTTCAACCCACTTGTGTTTATCTACTATCTCACGTTGAACAAGGGCGAGCATGACATACCCGCCTCCTATAGTAAATGTACCTATCTTCAGGTACACCCAAAACAACTCTAAAATCTTCTTTAAATCATCCACGGCTAACAACCAACAACTATATAACTCGGTACTCTCCGTTAGCTACTTGTTGTTGTTCACGCAGTTGTTGCTTGATAAATTTGGCCATCACGTTGATTGCGGCGTTATTGTGACCGCCTTGTGGAATAATCACGTCGGCATAGCGCTTACAGGGCTCGATAAACTGTTCGTGCATCGGCTTGAGCACACGGCCGTAACGCTCCATAACAGCTTCAGCAGTACGGCCACGCTCTACAATATCGCGTCTGATAACGCGAATTAAACGGTCGTCGGCATCGGCATCAACAAACACTTTGAGGTCCATCTCTTCGCGGAGCTTCTCGTCACGCAAGGCCATAATACCCTCTAATATCACTACTTCCTTCGGCTCAATATGTACCGTCTCATTGGAACGGGTACAGGTGATATAACTATATATCGGCTCCTCGATACTCTTGCCGTCGCGCAACGTGTGAAGATGTTGCTCTAACAATGGCCAGTCGAAGGCATCCGGATGGTCGAAATTAATCTTTTGACGGTCCTCTACCGGAACATTACTTGAGTCCTTGTAATACGAGTCTTGGTGAAGAACCGCAACTTCGCCTTTCGGAAGGCGTTCAATCAGTTTTCTTACAACAGTTGTTTTTCCTGAGCCGGTTCCGCCGGCGATACCAATAACGAACATAGTATATAGTTTTTTCTTTTATGCAAATGTTTTTACGTCCTCTTCGCTTATTTCGTCACCTGCTAATATGATAAGACGTTCGATGACATTGCGAAGTTCACGGATATTACCCGGCCAGTCGTGTTGTTGAAGGGCTTTGATGGCTGCTGCACTAAAACTCTTCTCTTTCCAACCTTGCTCTGCGCATATTTGTTTGGTGAAGTACTCCGTCAGGGCGGGGATATCTTCTAAGCGGTCACGAAGTGCCGGAACGCGGATTGGGATTACATTGAGACGGTGGAACAGGTCCTCCCGGAAGTTCCCTTTCTCAATCTCTTCACTCAGGTTTTTGTTCGTGGCTGCTAATACGCGGACATTCACTTTGGTCGTCTTGTCAGAACCTACACGGGTTATCTCATTCTCCTGTAAGGCACGAAGCACTTTGGCTTGAGCCGCAAGACTTAAGTCGCCTATCTCGTCTAAGAACAGGGTGCCACCGTCAGCTTGCTCAAATTTACCGGCGCGGTCTTTGACTGCTCCCGTAAAAGAACCCTTCATATGACCGAATAACTCCGATTCTATCAACTCGGACGGAATAGCTGCGCAGTTCACTTCAACCATCGGACCGTTTGCACGATTGGATTGTTCATGCAGCAAATGGGCTACTACCTCTTTTCCGGTGCCGTTTTCACCAGTGATGAGTACGCGGGCTTCGGTGCCCGCTACCTTATCTATTATATCGCGCACATGCGTGATGGCTGATGACTCGCCTATCATCTGGTTGCGTTCCCCTACTTGCTTGCGGATGGCCTTGAGCTCTTCTGTCTTCTTCTGCAACTGGCTGCTCAAATCACCGTGGGCGATAGCGTTCTTCGTCATCTGAAGCAAGTGATTCAGGTCCAATGGCTTCTCCATAAAATCCCACGCACCTTTCTTTATCGCTTCTACCGCTGTCTCGATATTGCCGTGACCGGATATCATGATAACAGGGCAGCGTGGAGGTACTTTCTCTAAAAACTCAATACCGTCCATCTCCGGCATCTTGACGTCGGAGAATATCAAATCGTATTCATTCTCTTGGGCTAACTGAAGACCGGATACACCGCTCTCGGCTATATCTACACTATAACCTTCGGTCTCTAATATCTCTTTCAGCGTGTTACGAATAGCACGCTCATCGTCTATAATCAGGATTTTTGACATCTCTTTCCTAAATTTGCTGCAAAGATACAAATAATTTTGTATATATCCAAAAAAAGTTGTACCTTTGCACGATTTTTTGTGAAAAAGTGCTGAACCGCTTACAAATATTAAACTATCGCAATATCAGGGAGGCTTCTTTGGACTTCTCGGATAAACTCAACTGTTTTATCGGCTTGAACGGACAGGGCAAAACCAACCTCTTGGACGCCATTTATCTCTTGTCATTCACTAAGTCTGCTTTCTCATCCACTGATAGCCAGAACATTACGCACGGTCAGGAGATGGCGATGGTACAGGGTACCTACGGAGAGGAGGTCTTCACATGCGGACTCAAACGGGGGGTGAAAAAGTCCTTCCGACGGGGAAAGAAAGACTACAAACGCCTCATCGACCATATCGGACTGATTCCCTTGGTCTTGGTTTGCCCGCAGGACAACCAACTCGTCGAAGAGGGGAGCGAGGAGAGGCGCAGGTTTATGGATGCGGTTATCTCCCAGCAGGACAAACGCTATCTCGAATATCTCACCCGATATAACGCTATCCTCAAACAGCGGAACGCACTGCTCAAACAACTCTCCGAAAACGAAAATGCCCAAACGACCCGGGACGACCTCTTGGCGGTTTTCGATATGCAGCTGCTTGAACCCGCGCAGTATATCTACGAAGCGCGAACGGCGTTCATTGACGCGTTTATGCCTATCTTCCAGGAAGTCTATGCCGCCGTCAGCGGTGGTAATGAACAGGTCAAACTGCGCTATATCAGTCAGTTGCAGAACAGAAACTTGGAGAACGCTTTCCGCACTACAAGACAGCGTGATATGATTCTCGGTTGGACTTCGCAGGGCGTACATAAGGATGAGCTGGAGATGCTCATCACCGACGGTGATACCGACTACCCCTTGAAACGCGTGGGCAGCCAGGGACAGCAGAAAACATATATCATCGCTATGAAGCTTGCACAGGCGCTTTACCTCTCTGACAAACAACAACCCATTCTCCTCCTCGATGATATCTTCGACAAACTGGATTCTGAGAGGGTGGAGCGTATAGTCCAACTCGTCCGCTCCGAACGATTCGGACAGATTTTTATAACTGACACCGACAGACAGCATCTGACTGCTATCCTGCAGCCGGACGACTCTGCTAAAATATTCCACGTATCTGATGGCTGCATTTCTTCGTAAAATAATCACGATAGTCCTTATTCTTGACTCCTTGTTCTTGATTTCCGCTAAAGCAGATAATATCCGCTTCCGCGGAGCGTGGATTGCTACGGTCGCTAATATCGACTGGCCTTCGCCTGAAGCTGTAGGCTATCCCGCAACACAGCAGCAGGAAATGATCGCTATCTTGGATAGCCTTCAGGCGTTGGGTATCAATGCCGTCATCTTCCAGGTCAGACCTACAGCCGATGCGCTTTATTGGTCAGAACTCGAACCTTGGTCGCATTGGCTCACCGGGGTGCAGGGATTCTGGCAGGATAATGGAGGAATCTTGGCGGGAATAGACGAACAGTACGACCCCTTGGAGTTCGTCACGGCGGAGGCGCATGACAGAAATATGGAAGTACATGCTTGGCTCAATCCCTACCGCGTCACAATCAGTTCCATGGATACTTCCATGCTCGTGCCTAATCATGTCATGCGTATGCACCCTGACTGGTTCTGGCAGTACGGAGAACAGTGGTATTTCGAACCAGGACTGGACGAAACAAGACAGTGGATTTGTCATGTCGTCGAGGATATCGTCTCACGGTATGATATTGATGCCATCCATATGGACGACTATTTCTATCCCTATCCCAAACCGCGTCAGCCGCTGCCCGATAAAGCTTGCTTCGAGGCGAATCCCAGGGGATTTACCGATATACGCGATTGGCGACGCAATAATGTCAATATGGCTATCAGGGACATCTCCCGTACTATTCGCCGGACCAACCCTAATGTCGAGTTTGGGATCTCGCCTTTTGGCGTCTGGCGCAATAACACCAGAGACTCGCTTGGCAGTGCTACTACTGCAGGACTCACTAATTACGACAACCTCTATGCCGATGTCCTTTATTGGATTAGAGAGGGATGGATTGATTATGTCTGCCCGCAGCTCTATTGGCATATAGGTAACCGGGCGGCAGACTTCTACACCTTGGCGCATTGGTGGGCGCAGAGCGTGGACAGAGCAAACTTGGACTATGCTAAAAAAGCCTTCCGACGGCTTACTTCCGATGAAATGGCACCTCCTGCCTCTAAGGACGATATTATTCATCCTTCGCCTATACCGGCTAAGTTCTGCAAACTCTATATCGGCATGGCACCTTATCGCCTTGGTAGTGAGAAAGAAGCGGCTGCATGGCGAACTGGTAATGAGATTGACCGACAGATGAAGATTAACCGTTCTATTCCGCTCATAGAGGGTGAGTGCTTCTATTCCGTTAAGCCTCTCCTCCGCAATCCCCTCGGCGTCTGCGACACACTCCGCCACTACTACCTCCCCTAATCCCTTCCCGGCGTCTGCGACACACTCCGCCACACTCCGCCACTACTACCTCCCCTAATCCCTTTCACTCTTTCCCCCTCCAATCCCCCGTCAATTCGAGAATTTAGTATGTGATTAGTATGTGATTAGTATGATATTAGTATGTGATTAGTATGTTATTACTATGACATTACCATGATATTACTATAACCTTAGTATGTTAGAAGCCTGATTTCATCGGAATACTAACATGCTAACGAAATACTTCTGCTATACTTCCCTTATAATTTCCGTAGCCGCTTACAACGTTTTTTTTACTTTTTACTAAAAATTCTCTCTGATAGTCTATTCTTCTTAATACTTGTTAAATTGCTATGTTTTACAACATAGTTTTGCATTTTTTTGCCGTTTTAATTTGCGTATTTGCCAAAAAAGTTGTATTTTTGCACACTTTTTTATGGTGTGTCTTGACACCAATAGTAACCTTGAATAAATAATTACAACCATGAATAAACATTTTTCTATCGTTGAAGGTCTTATGTCTTTCATTAACTCTTCCCTTCACAAAACCTCATTCGTCCTTAAAACCTCTTTGGTTTTACTATCTCTATCCTTCGCTACCTCCCTCTGGGCCGAAGATAAAGTTTCTACTTTGACTTTTACCGCAGCATGTAGTGGATCAGGAACAGCTGACGATGGCGTGTCGTGGACGGTAGGCTCAGATGGTACTGAATCCACTTTTGATAGTTCAAAAGGTATCCACTATGGCACTGGTTCTGCCGCCGTACAATATATCACACTCTCAACATCTGGTATTAGTGGAACTATTACAAAAGTTGTGGTCAACGCAAGCACTGCATCTGGCGTGTCAGCAACAGTATCAGTTACAGTAGGCGGATCCGCTTTTGGAGGGGATGCTCAATCCCTTTCTGCAACGGCCACTGATTATACTTTTGATGGTTCTGCTTCTGGAGAAATTGTAGTAACTATAACCAAACCCTCTTCTGCTTCTAAAGCGTTATACTGCAAATCCGTAGCCGTGTCTTACTCAACCTCTGGCGGTAGCACCAAAACCTTGGAATCTATCGCAGTGCAAACGCCACCAACGAAAACAACTTATTATGCAGGAGAAACCTTTGACCCAACTGGATTAGTGATTACTCGTACTTATGATAGTGGAGATCCTGATACTTATGCTTATGAGGGGCATACAAGTGATTTCTCTTTCTCGCCATCAACCTCTACTGCCTTAACGATAAGTAATACTTCCATCACCATTACTTACGGAGGTAAGACTACTACACAGAACATTACTGTTAGTGCTGCTCTAACCTACACCGTAACTTGGATGGCTAATGGCACACCTTTCGGCTCCGCACAAACAGATGTGGCGGGGACGGCTCTTACAAACCCTGGAACACCCGCTTCGAGTGTCTGTGATGGCTCTAAAGTCTTTGTGGGATGGACGGAAGATGGTACTTACGCAGATCCTACTGATGCTCCGGATGATTTATTCACAAGCGTCAGCGGAAAAACTATTCCTATTGGCGGTACAACGTACTACGCCGTATTCGCTACTTCGAGTGGTAGTGGTTCTTCTAACAAATTTACTTTATATACTGGTGAATTAACTGCTGGTGATTATCTTTTGGTGTATGATAATGGCGCTATGAATACAACTGTCACATCAGATCGTTTGCAGTATACTACAGTTTCACCCTCCTCAAATACTATTACTACAACTGATGCAACCATTATTTGGCATATTGCTGCAAGTGGAGAGTATTGGACGATTTATAATGCGGGAGAAAGTCAGTATGCAGCAAGTACAGGTGCTAAAAATAAAGCACAACTGTTAGATGATGGTACTGATGACAAAGCCTTATGGAGTTGTTCTTCAACATCCAGTTCAGAAACTTATGATTTTGTAAACAAAAAAAATACTGATAATGTTGTAAATGCTACTCTGCGTAGAAACGGAGACTATGGCTTTGCTTGCTATGGAACTGGAACTGGTGGAGAACTTGCTCTCTATAAAAAAACTTCTTCAGCCTCTTACTCTGACTATGCGGTTTCTTGCACTACTTATACTGTAACTGCAACGACTAATAACCCGTCATTTGGTTCTGTCTCTGTTGATCACTATACCATTACTGCCACACCTGCAACCGGATATGTCGCTGATGGCTGTACTGTTTCTCCGGCAGCTAACGCTACCGTAACGCAAAACGGAAATATCTACACCGTTCATCCTTCTTCTGATTGTACGGTACAAATTAACTTCCGTGAGGCTACCGAATATACCGTCACTCTCATTGATAATGGCAAAACATGGACGGAAACAGCATACGAAGGAACACCTTATGCCTTGCCCGAAGAACATAAATCTACTTGTCCCGATGCTACTTTCCTCGGTTGGGCTACTGGCGAATATACGAACCACTATACAGGAACAAGTACTAATCCCGGATACACCGCTGGAGGAGAAGAGGTAAATATCACCCAACCTACCACATTCGTCGCGGTTTATGGCAATGTAGAGTTAGGTGACAACTATGCCGCTTTAAAGGCAGAGGCTGAGTTAACATCTAATGCTAACTATGTTGTTGCTGCGTATTATTCTAGTAAAGACTATATCGTGAAAGCAACTACTTCTAATGATAGAATTGACTCCTATCAGACATCTCTCACTCTTGCTGATTCCGGAAATGAAATAACAGATGCTAAACTTGTTTGGAGAATTAATGTCCTCAATGCAGCAACTAAAACGGTTACATTCTATAATGCAGATATAAATAAGTATCTTTCTATTAATGGTGATAATGCATTATGCTTTGATGACGAACCATTTGCGTTTACATATACTGTTGACGAATCTGGTGATGCTGCTACTTGGGTATTTACTTCTACTACTAATACAGACTATAAATTGGCTTTCTATTCAACCTATCATCAGTTTAATGCATATACTACTGGAAGTGATTTATATTTATACAAACAACTTGCTGATAATGCAAGCTACACTTCTCATCCGAACTGCTGCCACGAACCCGCAACACCGCTCGCTATAAGCGCAGAACCAACTACCTTAATCGGTAGCGGAGTTACTACAATCGCACTCGAAGGCGGTAACAACAAAAATATCACTTGGTATACCACAGGTGGAACACTTTCTGGTCAATCCAATACTGGTGCTACTCTCACGCTTTCTACTCCTGGCACTTATACCGTTACCGCTACACAACCGGACGATGAAACAGACCCCGATAATGTCATTTGCGGAGCTACTGTTACTACTAATATCACTGTCAAAGCGCAGTGGACTATCACCCTCAAAACGAAAGATGATGGCACCGCAAGCACTTACGACACGCAAACAGTAACGGATGGTGAAACATATACCTTGCCTGATCTAAGCGAAGACTATACTTGCGAAGATGGATACGCCTTTGCCGGATGGGCTACATCCGAATCCGCTACCGCTGTAGAGAAAACAGCTGGAAGCGTCATCACCGCCTCCGCTACTACTACTTGGTGGGCTGTTTGGCAAAGTTCAAGTGGTGATACTGAGACTGTGACCAAATGGGAGAAAGTTAGTACAACATCTGACCTCGTAGCAAATGCAACCTTCGTGCTATCATATAACGACAAGGCCATGGGCTCTGCAATTGCTGATGGTTGGGCTGCTAAAATTGATGTGGATCAAGATGCCGATAAAACTTATGTGGCTTATCCATCCTCTACTACGGGGGTTCAGGTATTTACATTGAAAGGTAGTACAGGTGCATGGAAATTCTATAGCGCTGCTACAAGCCAATGGCTTGCTATGACTGAGGCAGGAAAGATTAGTTGGACAGATACAGAAGGTGATGCCGCTACCTTTACTATTACTATTACGCCTTCAGGCTCAGATGCTTATATCTACAACAATGCGGCTACAAGTAACCCGTATCTTAAATACAATGCAGGTAGTCCTCGTTTTAAAGGTTATGCTGAAGAAAGTTGTGCGTTTGCTTCCCTATACAAAAATAAAGGCAATACGGTAACAATCAGCAGTAGTTCCGGTGTGTCATATTTCGTTAATAATGAGCACTGCTCAAGTGGCGCAATGATTAAAGCAGACGGAGCTTGGATTACGGCAGCTAATGGGCAAAAAGTAAAAGCAATTATTCCGGTTGTAGCAAAGAACTTTGATGCATCTTCTACCTTGTCTGTATCAAATATATCAGACTCGCACTTTACAGCTACTCTTGCTGAAACGGCTATACCTGCTGGCTCAACTGGCTTAACAACCACACTTACTGTAGAATACTTGCCTGATGCTTCAGACGTATTAAATGCTACTACCATCACCCTCTCCGCAGGAGACGTTACTAAAACAATAACCGTTAACGGACGCTCTCTGCCGGACGAGTTCCTCATGATTGCTAAGAAAACACTCTGGTATGCCGTTCCCGCTAACATGAACGATGGAGCAGGCGCGTATAGCGGTGTCAATGTAGTGCCTAACGATGGTACAGAACCAGATAAGGTCGCTGTGGCACCCTCAACAGTCATTTACTCACTCAAATCTGTCGCTAACAGCCGTTATGCAACTACCGGACAATATGTCCGTCTCGCTGGTTTGGGTAACAAAGGCTTGTGGGCAAATGGTAGCACAAGTACAACTACCATCTATAATAATGCTCCTATAGCTGACTCGAATGATGGACATTACGAATGGGAACTCGCTACTACCGATGGTGTTCACTATACTATCTCTAACCCCGCTCACCCCGATGCAGCGGCAGGAAGACAACTCGCACTTGGTGGAACAAGTGGTCTGTTTTATGGATTATATAAAACAGCAACAACCTTCTTCCTCGTTCCGGCGGGGTGTACATCACAACCGCAAGAAGTCAATGTCAGTGCACGCCGTACCGACGCTACCTTCTCTTGGGTTAGCAATGCATCTTCACTTACTATCGATATTTATACCGATGAAGCAATGACGGCGCTCGCTAAATCCGAAACAGCTACTTCTTCACCGTACATGATGCTGGGATTAAATGAAACAACAGAATATTGGTTCAAACTCACACCCGATGGCTCTGAAGATTGTGCCGTAACGGGTAAGTTCAAAACAACAGGACCCGTCATTGATGTCGTTGAATGGGAAGAAAATAAAGCTATCATCTTTGTCGATAAAGACGAAGAATTACACCCGAGAATAGTCATTGACGGTGAGGTGGAGCATGGTGCCGGATCAGGTGCTACTGCTACCGATATATTCTTCTCCAAATACTTTGAGGCAGAAGGAACTGCTAAAATGTTAGGTGTCTTTAACGGAACAACAAATGATATTCCGTTAGCAGATATTACTATCGTACAACGTAATCTCACTGGTGATGCTAAAGCCTTCTCATTAGCCTCTTATGGCGCACAGCGAGCGGGATATATCAAAGCCGGTGAGGAAATATTATTCTATACACAAGATAGTCGTGATGAAGTGATGGAATGTGCGAAAACTGACCCTACATTCTCTAACTGGAATAATGTAGATGGTAAAGAGGGGGCATCCAATTTTAATTTCGGCGGTAAAGGTACTATTCGTCTTTTCCGAGGAAATACATGTATTGATATTATAGGTGCAATGGTAGAGGGAAATGACATAGATGATAATAAGCAGGCTACAGTTGAAGGAGCCGATAGCCCGAGTTGGGCACCTGTAAGAAACAGCGAAAAAGGATTCGTTACTGCGTATGGTGACAACTACCTGACAAAAGACGTGGAGGAGTCTGACTATGGACTTTCATCGTGTCGCTGCCTGTTAATCCGTAAATCCTTTGTAACAAGTGGAGACTCTGCAGTACTTAATAACTTTGGAGAGTTTAAGACATTAGGTGTTTATACAGGAGTTGACTCTAAACAGCATAAAGGAGAATGGGCGGGCTTGCAAATCCCCGATGCTTCTGGTAGCGAGAAAGACTATATACATACGTGTGAAGGATTCCAAGAAGTTGGTAAATTCGATTATAGTAAATACTATAAAGAATGGACTACTGTTCTGCCCGGAGAAGAACTGGAAGGGAATGTACTTGATGCGGCTGCAAAAACGTACGAAATAGAGATTGATAATTTGGCTCAATACTCATGCTTGAACCTTAAGTTCCAATTGACGAACAAAGATGATGTTACTGAGGTCTATACAGAGCAGCAGGTGCAAGTTCCTATCCTCGTCAAAGGTGGACACCAAACTGTTGATGCCATCTTTAATTCGATTGTTAAAAATGATGGAGGAGACCCACTATACGATGAAAGTATTAATCGTTGTAAGACTTGTGATGTGGTGGTACTTGGTACAGGCGTTTTGACCAAAGCTACAGATGGTACACCCCATGATGCACCGAAAATAGGCAACCTTAAAGTTTACCCAGGAGGTAAAATCGTCGTGCCTACTGGTACAACTTATGAAATCAACTCACTCGCGCTACGCCGTCAAGAAGATGCACTCCCATTGGCAGATATACAAGGTACATTGAATATCAAACAACCGAATGCTACCTACCTCGACATCCGTATTGACCCGTCTAACTGGCACTACTTCACTCTCCCATATGACGTCAACGTCAGTGACATCACGTTCGTGGACGGAACACCTGCTGCTATCGGCACAGATTTCCGTATCGGTAGATACGATGGCGAACATCGTGCAGCTACACAGTCACAATCATGGGTAAATCTGACTGCTGACGATGTGGTCAAAGCCGGTATCGGTTATATCATCGGACTTCCTGGTTCAGGTAAAGTGCAACGCGAATTACGCTTCCCTATGGCTAACTCTGTTGTCGCTGAGGAGCAAACAAACAAAGACGTGGAAGGACTCCACGCTTGGGGAGGGGATAAGACTGACGAAGAGCTACGACCGAACCACAAAGGATGGAACCTCATCGGTGCTCCTTATCTCTCCTATTATTATACCACGCTCCAAGAACCGCTGCCTACAGGACAACTAATTCCGGATCCGGGCGAAGACCCGTGGAAAGGACACTGGGTACGTAATAGCTCCTCACTACGCTATATCGTAGTTCCTGTCGATAACGGCATGAGCGAATATGACCAAGTTGATATCGCTAACTACCATATGGCTCCGTTCACTTCTTACTTCGTCCAAATAGGAGGAGCAGATCCTGCTGCGAACCAAAAGATAACCTATAACGGCGCTCAAGCAGGTAAATTCAACGTCGCACGACGCGCTCCGCATGAGTACGAAGAGGATAACCACGAGGTTTGGTTCGGTATCAACCTCGTCAATGACAAAAATGAACAAGATGCAACAACGCTACTCATCTCTGATAAGTTTACTGATGACTACGATATCATGGATGACCTCGTTAAAATGCGCGGAGCATATTACCAATATGCGCAGATTACAACCAAGCCTGTTCTCGCTTCACGCAATAGCAAAGGAGAAATGGCATTTAATGCGCTGCCGGACGCTTCCGCTGCAGCTGGAGTGCCGCTTAACTTCTTCGCCGCTCAAGATGGACAATATCGCTTCGCCGTTAGCGCTAATTATCCTTTAGACGAAATAAAAGAAGCATACCTCTATGACAACGAGAATGCAGAGGCTAAATGGCATAACCTTTTGGAAGAGGATTATATCTTTACTTCCAAACGGGGAGATAATACTACGCGCTTCCTGCTTGCTGTCAAAGTAGAACGGAAACAACCCGAAATAACAACAGCACTTAACAATACTAATAGCCGATTGGCACTTACCACGATTGACCACACGCTCATTCTCAGTGGCTTGTCGAACAATGCTGATATATTCGTCTACGATGTGAGTGGTAAACTCCTCAATAGAGGACAATACTCCGCTAATATGAATGGAGTATTCCGCACCGTTGTTGATAATCCCGGACTGTACTTCGTAAGAGTTAAGACAGATTCTGATTTACAAACGCTGCAAACCTTAGTTTATTAACCTTCTAATCTATCTACAGCTATGCGTATCGACATTATGAAAAACATGAAGGATATTATTAGACAGGAGAAACGGAGAACGACTCGCCGATGGGTCATCTTCTTCGGAGGAATATTTGGCATCTGCTATCTCTGTATCCTTACATCAACTTTTGTACTCAAGCGTAACGGAGGTGATGCTTCTGACCAAGTGATGGTTAATAAATTCGAAGAAAGCGTTGTGCATCTCGATGCTTCAACTAGCGGCTTGCCAAGCGTTACAGCACCCAAAACGATAGTTACCTATCACTCCAATTATCGCCCGGCTGGACTGATACATCATGATGTGAAACCGGTTAATCCTGTAATGTCATCTCCAAAACAAACGATGACTTCACAGGCGGTTAAAGTACATACAACATCTTCAGCTACCGTGCATAATGTAGGCTCGGGGGTTAGCGGAAGTACAGCTGCTAAAACTTTTACATCCGACGTCTCTTCTTCCGTGCCGTTCAGTATGTCAACCTCCAATATCGTTATGCCTACGGCTATTTGGACTTCCTCACGCGCATTATCTATGCAGAATACTGTTCGGGCGGAAGAGTCTTTGATCGCGGCTAATACGGCTACTGAGCAGTCCGGTACAATTAATAGAAGGCGTGTTGGAGATTGGGCATTTGACCCGCTTATGGATCCTATCGGAGACGGCTTGTGGGTGCTTATGGCAGCTGCCTTGTCTTATGCTGCTATTATCCTTATCCGTCGTAAACACCAAAAAGTATGAAACGCTCGCAAATACTTATGATTATTGGTCTCGCTGTCCTGCTCGTAGGAGCTGTTCTGACCTTCACTCCGCTTAAAGAGTATGCTAATTATGTACTCGTTGCCGGATTACTAATCATTATTATACGAGGCTCTCTCAAGGCACGGGAAGACCTGCGCGATAAAGACAAAGAAAAACAGGCGGACGACTCAAATAATCAATAACCGATGCCGCATAAAGTGCATAACGAAATATTGATTCCTGAAATGGACATCCTGCTCCGTGAGGGGAAGGATGTCCGTTTTACTCCAACGGGATTCAGCATGAGACCGTTTATTGAAGGAGAAAAAGATGCTGTTGTCCTAAGACGACCGAGTACCTTCCGCGTTGGGGATATAGTTCTCGCTTCGGCAAATAACCAATACCTCCTTCATCGCATTATTGCTATTAACGGGGAACATATTACGCTCCAGGGAGATGGAAATCTCTCCGTTACCGAGCAATGCCGTACTGCTGATATCATCGGTACGGTTATCCAAATCTATAACGCGGACGGAAAACCTAAACGACTTACGAGGGGGAGACTTTGGTTCTACCTTCGTCCGTGCCGCAGAATATTACTCAAAATATATCGCAAACTGCTATAACTCAACATAACACACTATGAATATTAAGAAAGGTTTCAAACTTAGCTCTATTGGAGACGAATGGATGCTTCTTGCCGTTGGCGCTGAACAGGTAAACTTCGATAGAATGATTACCATGAACGAAACAGCGGCGTTCCTTTGGCAGAAATGTCATGAATATGGAGGAAAAAATATCACCCCTGAAATGATGGCTGACTGGCTCTGCGACGAGTACGACGTTACACGCACCCTCGCCCTTGAGGATGCCAAACTCGTCATTGCCGACTGGATTGAAGTCGGAATAGCGGTTGAATAAACCCGTTGATGAATCTTTGATAAGTCCCCGAGAAGTCCCGGTGAAGTCCCCCTTTGCTACGGGAGTTATGAGATCTCTCCGAAGTAAGTCGTCGTTTGACGCAATACATCTAAACGACGCTTGTATATTTGATTGAATTGGTCCTCTAACTGAGGATCGGAATCCAATATCGCTTTGGCTGCTTCACGCGCTATATCTAATAGCTGACCGTCCGTCACTAAACTGGCGATATGTAGCTCAAATGGCAATCCGGACTGCTGCGTGCCTTCTAAATCACCGGGACCCCGTAACTGTAAGTCCGCTTCTGCAATACGGAAACCGTCATTCGTCGATACCATAATATCCATCCGCTTGCGAGTATCCTTACTAAGCTCTAACTTGGTCATCAGTACACAATAACTCTGGTCCGCTCCACGACCTACACGACCCCGCAACTGGTGTAACTGACTCAAACCAAATCGCTCCGCATTCTCAATAATCATCACCGTCGCATTTGGTACATTTACACCTACTTCTATCACCGTCGTTGCTACTAATATCTGCGTCTCTCCACTGACAAAACGTTGCATCTGAGCATCCTTGTCCTTCGCTTTCATCTGTCCGTGTACCATCGAAATACGATAACCCGGAAATGTCTCACATAAGTCATTATAACCGTTCTGTAAGTCCTCTAACTCTAATTTCGGGTTCTCTTTAATCAGCGGGAATACAACATAGACTTGACGACCCTCCTCAATCTGCTTGCGGATAAACTGGTTAACACTCGCTTTGTGCTGAATAGAGTAGTGAACTGTTGTCACGGGCTTACGACCGGGGGGCAACTCGTCTAATATACTCGTCCTTAAATCACCATAGACCGTCATCGCTAACGTACGGGGAATAGGTGTCGCCGTCATGACTAATACATGCGGAGGACGGATATTCTTCGTCCATAATTTAGCACGTTGGGCAACACCAAAACGATGCTGCTCATCTACTATCACTAACCCTAAATTCGCAAACTGTACCTCATCTTCTATCAACGCGTGCGTACCTATCAGTATATTCAACGAACCGTTACGCAAAGCATCATGCAGAACCGTACGCTGTTTCTGTGACGTCGAACCGGTTAATAAGGCTATCCGAGTAATCGGCTCACCGCCATTTTTAGGCTGTAAAAACTCGTGCAACGTCGCATAATGCTGGTTGGCTAATATCTCCGTCGGAGCCATAATACATGCCTGATAACCGTTGTCTACTGCCAATAATGCGCACAATAGAGCTACTAACGTCTTACCACTACCTACATCTCCTTGAAGCAAACGGTTCATTTGACGACCGGACTTCATGTCGGATTGTATCTCCCGAATAACACGCTTCTGCGCATTCGTTAATTCAAACGGTAACTGCTCATGATAGAAACGATTGAAATGCTGACCGACAATAGGCATCATAAAACCCTCGTTCTTCTCGCGACGCTTCATCTGGCGAAGAATATGCAACTGAATATAGAACAACTCCTCAAACTTCATGCGCTCACGAGCCTTCTGCATAGCTGATGTGTTGGGAGGAAAATGCACATTCATGATAGCATCTCTGCGCCCCATAAGGTGGTATTTGTCTAATATGTCTTGTCCTATTGTTTCGCTCACGCCGCGTTGAACCTCTGGCATAAGGGAGCCCATGATAGTACGGATGCCTTTGGAATTGAGACCGATACGCTTCATGCCTTCTGTAGTCGTATAATCCGGCTCTAAACCTTGAAGCATCTGCGGCTTTACCTTACTCATCGGTGTTAGCTCCGGATGAACAAAATTATACTGGTGGTTGAAACGACTCGGCTTACCAAAAAGAAGATACTGCATTCCTCTCTCTAACTTTACATATTGTATCCCCTTAAACCATACTAACTCTACCACATGTTGCCCATCCGTAAAGGTCGCACTTAGACGTTGGCTCTTACCTATTCCTATCGTATGCCACTCCGTCACTTCACCAATAATCTGAACCGCGGTATCTTCATCCTCTATCTCGTGAATCTTGTAAAAACGACTGCGGTCCGTATATTTATACGGCAATACGGTAGTCAGCATGTCTAAAGCTGTGACTACATTCAATTCTTTACGAAGAGTGTCGGCACGTTTGATACCGACACCCTTGCAATAACCTATGTCCTGATGGGCTAATTCCACTTATTGTAAACGGAAGTTAACAGGAACCGTGTACTTTACGCGAACAGCTTTACCACGCTGTTGACCCGGTTTCCAGTTTGGCATGGACTTAATGACACGTACTGCCTCTTTGTCCAATGATGGATCACCGCCAGAACGAACAACCTCAACGTCAACAATCTTACCGTCCTTGTTTACTACGAACTGGCAGATTACACGACCTTGGATTCCGTTCTCTTGAGCAATAACCGGATACTTTACATTCTCACTTAAGTACTTGAACAATGCTTGTTGACCACCGGGGAACTCTGGCATCTTCTCTACTACTACAAAGACAACCTCTTCTTCCTCTTCCTCTTCCTGTACTTCTACAGGAGCTTGGATTATCACCTCGGTGTTCTTGTCATCCTCCGTGTTAATCTCAATCTCTTGGGTCTCTACATCATCCTCAACGACGTTCAATACCTCTACTTCCTGTACTGGAGGTGGTGGAGGGGGAGGAGTAGTCTCTTGACTCGTTTGCTGAATCTCAATCTCCTCTTCAAATTGGAAATCCATGTCAGCTACTTCATACTTGGTGACCTCTTGCTCGGTCCACTCCAAAGCAACATAGCATAGACTGAGCACAAAAACAAAACCTAATAATACATAGGTCAACTTCTTGTCCTCAAGACTCGCTTTTTGTGATTTTTTGACTTGCATAGTACGTGTGTATATTTTTTTCAGCCCGCAAATTTACTACTTTTATGTGAAATACGCAAATTTTTTATGTAAAAATTCACAGATTAGTTGTTTTTTTGCATAAAAAGCAGTACTTTTGTGCCCGAAAATGAATAGAATAGTTCGAGATAGTGTTAAATTGCTTTCCGCTAATGTCATCGCACAGACTGTCGGTTTGCTCGTTTATCCTATCCTTACACGTGTCTATTCTCCTGATGATTTCGGACTCCTTAATCTCTTCCTGAGTATTGGGGGAGTATTGACTTTGTTAGGTACGGCTGAGTATCAATATGCTATCGTTTTGCCTGAAAAAGATGCCGACGCACGGGCTGTCTTTCATGTGGGGCTAATAATACTTACACTCGTTACAATCCTTACACTCATTTCTCTGCCGTTTGGTTCACAAATAGCCTCGCTCTTTAATGCTCCGCAACTTGGACAATGGCTTTGGCTGTTGCCGCTCTATGTCCTCGTAATAGGACTGTGGACTTTGCTCAACTACTATTATACTCGCTATAAACAATTTAACTATATCAGTGCCTATCAAGTTTCTTCTTCTCTCACCAATGCTGCAACTAAAGTAGGATTCGGTTATGCCGGCTTCCTTAGCGGAGGACTGATTGTTTCTTCCGTTATCGGACCATTTGTTGGATGCATTACTTCATTCGCTGTCAGTTGGAAAAACGGTATAACGTCTATCTTTACTCTTTCTTCGCATTCAGAGCGAAAATCGGTTGCCAAACAATATATAAAGTTCCCAGCGTTCTCGCTGCCTAAATCATTAGTCAATGTGCTGAGCGGTAATATGCCGGCATTCCTGCTTACTCCTTTCTTCGGCTTATCGGAATTGGGATTTTTCGCAATGGCTATTACTCTTGCTTACAGGCCAGTCAATATGATTTGTGGCTCTGTTTACCAAGTGCTCTATCAGCGTGTCGCATATCTTGTTAATCAGCACCAATCAATCAAGCACTTGCTCTCAGAATTTATTTCAAAAACAATGTTGGTTACTATACCATGCTTTGTGGGACTATATTTTATCCTACCTTGGTTGACACAACTCTTGCTGGGCGAAGGGTGGGAGATGACGGCTACCATTATCCGACTTATGCTCTTTTGGTTGGCAATGGTACTCGTTACTACAACTATCAATTTTATTCCCGATATCTTTGGTAAACAACATGGATTGTTAGTCTTTGAAATAGGCTATCTTGTGGCACGAATAGTAGGACTGTATATCGGTATAGCCTATAACGATTTCATCCTTGCTGTCACGCTTTACGTTGCAGCAGGATTTGTCTTTATGCTGTTGGAACTAATATGGTTCTTGTGGATTGTCTTCCGTTATGAGAAGAAGCTCTCCTAACGTTTCTTCCTGTTCCTTAGCCAACTCCAGAAGATAGCTAATCTAAACCACCATTTATAGTATTTCTCAACGCTGTAGTACGTTGCGGGTGTTGGGCCGAATTGTTTGTAGTGCTTAGCTACACCGCTTATCATACTGCCTTCAAAATCAAAGGCTACACCTAATTCACGAGCCTGTTTGATGGCCTCCAATACCAATAATGCACTCGCCCCCGATTCCTTATATTCCGGGTCATAACAGGGTATTAGGTAGTACATTCGGCATTTGTCCCATACCAAAAGGGCGGCTGCATAAGGAGTATGGTCTGCATTACATATGGATATAATCTGTGACTGGTGATGCTTGCGCAGTTTTTGCTCTAATACCAATAAAAACTCTCGGGAGTATGATAAATGTTTCTTCTGCTTTTGCATACATTGCAGGTGGAAATGGAAAAATTCTTCCGCTGTCATCTCCGTCTCCATGTGGAGCGATAAGGCTTTTTGTAACTGACGCTTCTTGTTCTTTGAAAAACCGTCTATAGTCTTGTCTAAATCAGAAATGTCGTTTAGACGATAAGTAATACGTTCTTTCGTCTTGAATCCTAATGCACTGAATTGCTCCGGACAAGGACTGCCTACGGGGAACTGTTGGTAGTAATAATGCAACTTCTTGGAGGCTAATTGGGTGGAAGCTTCTTGGCATATGGTGGTTAGTCTCTCGGCTTCAAACTCGCGATTCTCGTCTAACCATAATCCCCCGATTTGGGTCTCTTGTGGCATGTCTATCCACCGCATCCACCATTTATGACAAAGCATATAAGCCAGCGCCGCAAGCACTTCGTCTTCCTTCTCTCCTTTAATGAGGATGACATCCCATTCTCGACCTGCGCACACGGCGTCTAACCACCATGGCTGCATAAATATTGGCAGACTCGTTTGAGACTTTGACCACTCGGTGTACAATTCTTTGTTTGTCATAGGACTTGATATTTATTGTTAGGCTTTGTGCTTCGCTAATTGGATAACCTCTTCAGCAATGCGACGTGCTGAGTCTGTCTGCGCCAAAGTTAAAATATTGGTGTGAAGACTCTTGAGCTTCTCGTTATCTGTAATTAATTGCAGTGCTGTATCTACTAACTGCTCTGTTGCGTCCTTGTCGCGCACTAAGACTGCCGCTTCCTTATTGACTAATGCCATCGCATTATGCGTCTGGTGGTCTTCCGCTACATTGGGCGACGGCACTAAAATGCATGGCTTGCCTAATAGACATAACTCTGAAATAGAAGATGCTCCCGCGCGGGAGATAACAAGGTCGGCTGTTGCATAACGATCCGGCATGTCAGCTAAGAAAGGAAGGACCTCTAACCAACCTTCCGTCGGAATACCCAACTCAGCTACTTGTGCAGATATCTTCTCGTAGTAAATCTTACCTGTTTGCCATACCACATTAATATCCGCTTTTGCTAGTTTCTCCAAGCCGGCTGCAATGGCTTCATTAATCGTTCGCGCACCTAATGAGCCGCCGATAATAAGCAATGTCTTCTTGCCGTTTGTATTGAGTGATTTTCCCTCCGTCAGATTCTGCCGAACGGGATTACCTGTCAGTATAATTTTTTCTTTGGGGAAGAAACGCTCCATACCCTCATAAGCTACGCATATCTTTTGGGCATCGTCTTTGAGCAACTTGTTCGTTACTCCGGCAAAACCATTCTGCTCTTGCAGTAAAATTGGTACTCCCATCTTTGCCGCCACTTTCATAGCGGCTCCGGAAGCATAACCTCCAACGCCTACGCCTACATCCGGACGAAAATCCTTAATGATTCGTCTCGCTTGACGCATCGAGCGCAACAAGTCTATCAACACAGTTATATTCTTCCACGGCTGACTGCGGTTGAAACCTCGTACTGGCAAACCGATAATCTTATAACCGGCTTGCGGTACACGTTCCATTTCCATACGACCTAAAGCTCCTACGAATAAAATGTCTGCTTCAGGGTCTAATTCGCGCAAAGCGTTTGCAATACTTACTGCGGGGAAGATGTGACCACCTGTTCCGCCGCCGGAGATTAAATACTTCATATATGGTAAGACATTATCAATTTTTTTATTCTAATTCAATATCAGGCACATCGTTCAATGATTCCTGCGTCGTCTTATTTTGGCGTTCCGACAATTCACTTTGCTCGCGACTAACAGACATGATGATTCCGAAATATGCAGACGTAATAAGCGCACTCGTTCCTCCACGAGATATAAGGGGGAGTGGCTGACCTGTAACAGGTCCTAATCCTACAGCTACCATCATTGATACCAGCGCTTGACAGGTCAACATCAGTGCCAAACCCATCACCATCAATAAGGCTGCATAATCACCAAACCGGCTCGATGTCTGACAGGCTCGGAATAGAACAGCCATGTATAAGAATATGAGCACTATCGCACCAAACATACCGGTCTCTTCTACAATAATGGCAAAGATATAATCCGCAAAAGCCTGAGGTAGAAAATCACGCTCCTGACTATTACCAGGCAGTACACCAATCGGAGACTTCCCGCCGCGTGCTACTGCAACTTTAGCTATAGAACGCTGGTAGTTGTCATCTGTCAGTTTGAATTCAGCACTCTCTTGGTGCTCAGAGAAAATGTCGTCAATACGTCCTACCCATGTCGTTGCACGCTTAAACGGACCATGGGTAATCGCTTGACCTCGACGAACAAAACCAAACTCAACAATCGCATAACCTGCAACTAAAAGCACTATCGCAATACCAATAACAGATAATATATACTTCCACGGAATGCGTGCTAAGAACCACAAAATAAGTACGATACCTCCGAGCAATACTGCCGTTGATAAGTTTCCTGTCATGATAGGTAACGCCGTAGCAGCTGTCAGACCCAGTGTCCAAAAGAAATAACGACGCTTGTCTTCTTCTGTCTTAATACGCGATAACAGGTCTGTAACAACAATAATAAGCGATAACTTGGCTAACTCTGAAGGCTGGAATGTGAAACCTCCAATCTTAATCCATCGACTGGCACCGTTAATGGTCGCAACCAAGGGGTTACCGGGTATTAGCATACTCCACAAGCACAACAGCGATAGCCCTAAAAAAAAGTAACCGCCTAAACGAATATATTTGCTTGGAACAAACTGCAAAAAGAATGCTACAATAATACCTAAGCATAGAAATAACATCTGTGACGTAACCGGACCTAAAATAGAATGGCGTTCATAAACTAATGTGCTACCAGCTGAAAATAGGGCAATAACTGCTACTATCGCTAAAGCAATATATAACACCCAATAGGTCTTGTCAATATATTTTAGGTCAAATCGTTTCATAGATTTCTTACTGCATCCATAAACTGTTGCCCGCGGTCTTCGTAGGAAGTGAATAAATCAAAACTTGCGCAGCAGGGAGACAATAATACCGTATCACCTTCATGTGCTGCGTGGTAAGCTCCTTGTATCGCGTCATGTAGATTATCCGTATCTATAATATTCAGTCCGAAGTTACTGAAGTGCTCGCGTAATTTCTCATTATGCAGACCCATAAATACTAAAGTGTGGCATTTTTCTCGAACTAAATCATCAATCTCCGAGTAGTCGTTACCTTTATCTTTACCACCGAGAATAAGTACCGTAGGAGTTGTCATCGCTTCTAAAGCGTACCAACAAGAATTTACGTTGGTGGCTTTGCTATCATTGATATAACGTACCCCCTTTACTGTCGCTACGTATTGTAACCGGTGTTCCACTCCGGTAAAACGCTGAAGTGACTCGCGAATCACATCGTTCTTGATATGCAAAACCTGTGCCGCAATCGATGCTGCCATAGAGTTGAGTTGGTTATGCTTGCCTTGAATGGCGATGTCGGTATAAGGCATCTTAAATTTCTCACCTGCTTCTACAATCAGGTCATTCCCACGAATATAGGCTGCGTTGCCTTCTTTACCGAATGGGTATAGCGTTGCTCCTAAGGACATCTTTTGTATCTCATTGTCAATAACAGGATCGCCTGACCAGTAAATGAATGCGTCATCCTTCGTCTGGTTCTGTGTAATGCGGAATTTAGCTTTTACATAATTCTGGAACTCATAGTTGTAACGATCCAGATGGTCTGGCGTTATATTGAGTAAGATGGCTATATTAGCCCTGAAATCGTACATGTTATCCAATTGGAACGATGACAACTCAATGACGTAGTAATCATGGTCTTCGTGCGCAACTTGCAGAGCCAATGATGCGCCTATGTTACCGGCCAAACCGACATCCAATCCGGCGCGACGAAGAATATCAAAAATAAGTGATGTGGTTGTCGTCTTACCGTTAGAACCGGTGATGCAAATCATCTTGGCATTCGTGTAGCGGGCTGCAAACTCAATTTCCGAAATGATAGGGGTGCCTTGTGCTTGTAATTTTTTAACAAGCGGAGCTGTCAATGGAATACCGGGCGACTTGACCACTTCGTTTGCATCCAATATGCGCGATTCAGTATGTTGGCCGTCTTCCCATGTAATTCCATTCTGGTTTAATAATGCACGATAGGGAGCACTAATCGTACCGCAATCGCTTACGAATACATCATAGCCCTTCTCCTTGGCAAGAATAGCTGCGCCCGTTCCGCTCTCACCGGCGCCTAAAACAACCAACCGTTTATTTATTGCTTTTTCTTGTACCATATTATCTTATCTTGAGTGTTAAAATAGTTACCGCAGCTAATATCAGAGTTACGATGCAGAAGCGTAGTACAATCTTTGTTTCATGCTGTAGATTGCCACTACCTTTGAAAAGTATAGAACAGGTAGGGTCATTTTTCAGTACTTGTTCTACTGACGTGCGGAAATGGTCATGTAATGGAGTGCGTTTCCATATACGTACATGCTGACCGCGTTTCTTATAGAACTTATATACTTGCGTCTGTAGAATAACCGATACGCTTTCCATGAGAAAAACACCACACAGTACAGGAACCATCAACTCCTTATGAATAATCATCGCACATACACCGATAATCCCACCTACGGTCAGACTTCCTGTATCACCGAGGAATACTTGTGCGGGGAAACCGTTAAACCACAGGTAACCTACTAATGCGCCTACAAATGCTGCCAAAAATACGACAATCTCTTCACTGCCCGGAATATACATTACATCAAAATACTCCGCCCATATGACACTACCGCTTGTGTAGGCTAAAATCAGTAATGCTATACCTATTATTGCCGAGTTACCGGCACACATCCCGTCCATCCCGTCATTGAGATTTGCTCCGTTACTTACGGCTGCTACTACAAATATTGTCAGTAGTACAAAGAATATCCATCCTGCCCGGTATTTGTTCTCTTCACCTAACCAACTGAATAAATCCGCGTAGTTGAAGTTATGATGCTTAACGAATGGAATCGTCGTTTGAGTGGACTTGATCTCCGGTGTCTTCTCTACCACTACTACGTTTTCTTCAATATGACTCGTCACAACTTCGTTCATAGATATAGCAGGGCAGAAACGCAGTGTTAGACCGACTATCAGACCTAATAACACTTGACCGGCTATTTTTACCCAGCCATTAAGTCCCTCTTTGTTCTTGCGGAAAGTCTTAATATAGTCATCCGCAAAACCTAATGCTCCCATCAGTAGTGTCGTGATGAGCATCAATAACATATATACGTTGTTCAGTTTGCCTAAAAACAGACATGGAATAAGTATCGCTGTTATAACAATCAGTCCCCCCATCGTTGGTACACCTTTTTTGGCTACATTGAATGGGTCGGTCTTCTCGTCACGTTGAGTCTCGCTGATATTGTGACGCTTCATGAAATGGATAAACCAATTTCCGAACCATATACTGACAAGCAAGCCAAGCACACCTGCAGTGATGGCGCGGAATGAGATGTAAGTGAATAATCGCGCACCGGCTACATGACCATATGCGCTCTGCAAATAATCAAATAAATGGTATAACATAACTATTAACTAAACTTACGAACAATTTCGTGGTCATCAAAATGGTGTTTGACACCTTTTATAATCTGGTAGTCTTCGTGTCCCTTTCCGGCAACTAAAATAACGTCTCCTTTTTGAGCAAGCGTGCAGGCCGTTTGGATGGCAGAAGCACGCTCTTCAATAATCAAAGTCGTGCGTAACTCTTCTGCAGTTAGTCCGGCTGCCATATCGCGCAGAATATCAGCGGGCTCCTCATCGCGAGGATTATCGGAAGTCAGTATCAACTGTTCACTTCCGTGCTTTGCTATTTGTGCCATCATCGGGCGTTTGCCTTTGTCGCGGTTGCCTCCACAACCTATTACTGTTATGAGTATCGGCTTACGGTCCCCGTCTTTCGTCGGCTTACTGTCCAAAATCTCTCGTATTGTCTGTATTACATTATCTACAGCATCTGGCGTGTGTGCATAATCAACAATAGCTGTCCATCCTTTGGAGGAGTGGATAGTCTCAAAGCGTCCGTTAACTGGTTTTAGTGTCGATAATACGCGCAGAATTTCCATTTTCTCAAAACCTAAATTAACGGCTGCACCGTAGATACAAAGCAGATTGCTTACATTAAAACGACCGACGAGCGGTACAAAGACTTCTTGTCCGTCTAACTGCAACAGCATTCCTTCAAAACCTTCCTCTAATATTTGTGCACGATAATCCGCCATACTTCGAACAGAGTAGGTGTATACGGCCGCTTTTGTGTTCTGAGTCATAACAAGTCCGTTCTTATCATCTTTATTGGTCACTGCAAAAGCACTCTTCTTCAGTCCGTCGAATAAACGTTTCTTCGTATCACGATAGTTGTCAAAGGTCTTATGGTAGTCAATGTGATCGCGTGTGAGATTGGTGAATAATGCACCGTCAAAATCCAGTCCTGCAATGCGTTCTTGCGCAATAGAATGGCTACTTACTTCCATAAATGCGTAACTGCATCCCGCATCCGCCATCCGACGCAGTAAACAGTTGAGTTCAATCGCATCAGGTGTCGTGTGGGTAGCAGGTACGGCCTCTTCATCTACATAATTGACAACAGTCGATAGCAATCCGGCTTTGTGACCCATCGCGCGCGTTAATTTATATAATAAGGTGGCGATGGTTGTCTTACCGTTTGTACCTGTCACACCTACAAGCGTCAGCCTCTTACTCGGTTCTCCGAACCACTTGCTGGCAATCAATCCTAATGCTTTGTCTGTGTTTTCCACAAGGATATATGTCGCCTTCGGAGCCGATGCTATATATTCGGTTTTACTTAGTACGACAGCTTTAGCACCTTTCTCTATGCAGGAGTGGATATATTCGTGTCCGTCTACGGCAGTTCCCACTTGAGCTACAAATAGGTTACCTTCAACCACTTTACGGGAGTCGAATTGAATGCCTGTGATGTCGATATCGGTTGAACCGATGATTTTGATAGGCTGAATAAGCGAGAGTAGTTCGTTAAGTATCATAGTCTTATCGTTTTTCTAATATCAGTTGTCCTTCTACAATGTCGTAGCAGTCGCTGTAGGCAATTGTCTTTTCCGCAATCTGTCTTACCACACCACCGCAGTCGTAACCGGCATCATAAAGAGGGTAGTTCTTAGGGTTCTCAATCATGCACAAACAGGTGTATTGTGGATTCTCTTCAGGAAAGTAACCGACGAAGGTCATACGGTGATTCCGCCCTGAGTAGCCGCGGTGCGGCATAATCATCTGGGCAGTACCGGTCTTACCTGCTATATGTACTAGTTCTGATTGCGCTTTATAGGCTACAATCGTATTGCCCCATTTGCGTACGGAAGCCGTTCCAAGTTTATTATCCCATACTACGTCGTGTAAACAGGAACGGATATCTTCTAAAGTCGATTTCTTGCATATTGAGGAACGAATGACCTCTGTTTCAAATTGCTTGAGCACTATGCCGTCTTTCTGTAATGCGCTTACTAACACCGGTCTGATCATACGCCCGTTATTGGCAATGGCGTTATAGAATGTGATGATTTGCATCGGAGTCAGTTCCACCGAGTAACCATAGGCCATCTTGCTGAGGGTTACGGTGTCTTTGGGAACTTCAATGCGGGCGTTCTGTGCGCCGGGAATCTCGCAATATACACTGTCAAGCAAGCCCATCTTACTTAATCGGCGAATGAATTTATGCGCACTGCCTTCATAACTGCGTGTGATGATTTTAGCTAATGCTTGGTTTGAACTGATAGCTAAAGCGGAGCGCACGGTATAAACCGTATCTTTAGGGTGGGAGTCAGTATGCTTGGACTTGCCCATATAAATCCATGGCTCACGCGTTACGGATACGGTGTCATAGAGTTTGAACTTATGGTCATCAAGTGCTGCCATAAGGGCTATCGTCTTAAATGTCGAACCGGGTTCTACACGTGTTACAGCGTGATTCATCATCTCGGAGTATGAACCATCGCTGTTGTGATCAAGATTAGCAATCGCTTTAATGTGACCGCTCTCACTCTCCATCAATATACAGCATCCCCAATCACCCTGAACCATCTCCAATCGTTCATGCAAAGCTGTTTCAACGATATCTTGAAGGTCGGTGTTTATCGTGGTTACCACGTCTATTCCGTCTTCTTCTTCCTTAACAGTGATATTCTCCCATCGTCCGCCAACACGTTGCCTTGTGCTGATACCGTTATGTCCTGCTAGTTCTTTGTCAAATGCTTTCTCTAATCCGGCGTTACCGTAACCGCCATCGCCATATATACTGCCTATTGTGCGGGATGCTAAACTTCCGAAGGGTTTTACACGGCGGTGCTGGTTGTCGAATGATATCCCGGACTTATATACTCCGCGTTTGACGAGAGGGAGTTGCTTTATCTCTTTCATCTCCATGTAGGTGATGCGTCGTTTTGTCAGTTTGTGGATAATCTTACCCTTACCTTTGTCAGCGCGGAAGGCATTCACCATAATCTGTTTGTATTCTTCTGCGCTACGGTCACCTACAATACGTGCCAAACCACGCGCAATCGTATCTACATTATGATAAAAAAGCGTATCTTTACCCTGATGTAATGCTTCCACCCTAGTGTCCATTGATACGTAGTATTGAGGCATGCTGGAAGCTAGTAAGCGACCTTCACAGTCTAAAATATTACCGCGTGTTGCAGTCACAATCTGGTTGGTCTGTATCTGCCCCTTGGCAATAGATAACCACTGTTCGCGTTCGCGCGTCTGAATAATAGCAATTTTAACGATAACAGATACGAATCCTGCTCCTATGAGTAGGAAAATAATCGCAAAGCGCAAAATCGTATGTCGTTGGTTATCACTCATTTGTTACTCGTATAGCCGGAATGGTGCTCTCTTGAAGAGAACTCCCTTGCTCCTTGAGCGATTTAACAATTTGGGATTGTTTGGTTTCTCTTACTAATTCCGATGAGATGGTCAGGTACTCGAATTTCTTGTCTCTTACTTCTTTACGAAGATCGGACAAACGATGCTGTTGCTGCATTGCATGATATCCCGCAAGAATATATACAAACACGCACCCGCAGATGAGGGCGATTAGTTTATATTGTTTACGGAAGAACTCGCTGCGCAGTTTCTCTCCATTCAACCAACCTTGTAAATCCGCTATATTCATATCTTTTCCGCAACTCTTAATTTAGCACTCCGTGCACGAGGGTTTCGCGCTATTTCTTCATCGCTCGCTGTTCGACCTTTTTCAATCAAACGGAATGGAGCAAGTATATTACCGTAGAAATCTTTCTCAATAGTTCCTTCAAGGTTGCCGCTTCGCAGGAAATTCTTAACAATACGGTCTTCGAGCGAGTGATAGGTCAGTATCGCTATTCGTCCGCCTGGACGAAGTAAGTCCTTTGCCGATATTAACATTTCTTGCAACGCGCCTAACTCGTCGTTAACCTCTATACGCAAGGCCTGAAATACGCACGTTAGCTCTTTCTTTTTATGAATATCCATCTCTAAAGAGGTTGAACCTGTGATGGCTTGCATGAGACCCCACGTCGTGATGATAGGACGGGCTGATAGAATCTTACGGGCTAAAAGTTTGGCGTTCTTCAATTCCCCGTATAAATATAGTACACGACTCAACTCCTCTTCGCTATAATTATTAACAATATCTGCGGCGGTTAGTGAACTCTGCTGATTCATACGCATGTCAAGCGGACCGTCAAAACGGAAACTGAATCCGCGTTCTGCCTCATCGAAATGATGAAAACTAACACCTAAATCTGCCAATAAACCGTCAATCGCTTCCACTCTGTAGTAATCCATCCAGTTACCTAAGTAGCGGAAGTTACTGTGCACCAATCTCCATCTCCCCTCACTGCTTTCGCCGCTTTCTACTAATATTGCCTCCTCGTCTTGGTCAAACGAGTACAATATGCCGTTACGATCTAACTCGTTCAAAATGGCGCGACTATGCCCGCCTCCCCCTAACGTCACATCTACATAAATTCCATTCGGTCGGATGCACAGACCGTCAATCGTCTCTTGGAGCATAGCTGGAATATGGTACACGTTGGACATATCGCTTTCTAATTTTATTTCAACTTTCTGTTTTGAGCGCAGCTCTCTTTCTACTTTCTGCTAACCTGGCCGAGATGCGTTCGCTTAACTCATGCGGATCAAGGCGTTTCTCATTGAATTTATCCGGGCTCCATAAAGCAAAACGGTCAAATAGTCCTACAAAAATGATGTCTTGTCCGGCACCTATAGCTTCCAAGTCTTTTTTCTGAAGCAGGATACGCCCCTGGTTGTCTGGCTCCAATAACTCGGCGTCTGACATGAACTGCATCAACAGCATTTGATCTTCTGCATCCCAATCGTCTAACGCGTTGCGAAGCGTAGTCACTTTCTTGTCCCACACTTGTTCCGGATAAAAAATGATACACCCGTTATCCGTGTCGCGGCGCATTACAATACGCTTTGACTCTTGATTGGCCAATAACTTGCGGTAAGAAGAAGGCACAAATATGCGACCTTTTTCATCTACACGACCCGCAATATTTCCTATAAATGTAGTCATAATTTTCAAAAATCGCCGCAAAGGTACAAAAAAAAAATGATATATCACCACTTTTCCCCACATTTTTTTTATAAACATGTATTTTTACAGGTTTTCAACAATTTAAATATAGTGTTAATTGTTTGCGTATAAGTATATTACGGAGGTTTTTAACAAAGTGGTGAAAAATGGTGAAGAAGTGCTAATATGCATACTGCATTTGCTCCTTATTGAATCAGTAATGCATTTTTATTTGTATTATTCAAATTTAATTTATACTTTTGCAGGCAAAATCCATTACAAATCTGATGAGTCAGGAAGGAGTCAGAGGACAGGAGTGGAACCCTTGGAGCGTTGATGGCGGCAATCCGTGTGAGCATGTGACGGTTTTGCCGTATACGCGTTTTTTGGCAGGACCTGTTGAAGAGAAAACTGTCTCGGCAAGTGATACATTACACATAAAAATGGCACAGGGAGGTGGTTTTGCGGCTGAATTGGTCTGCTTTGAATAAGTTTTCAATTTTATTTGCATCTTTTGATTAAATATCTTGTTTATTTTATTTTTTTGTAGTACTTTTGCCGGATGAAAGGAAAAAGCTTATGACTAACATGTTGAAAGTATTGAAATTTGGAGGTACAAGCGTTGGATCTTCTGAACGAATGCGGGCAGTATCAGAGTTAATAGCAGACGGTGAGCAGAAAATTGTAGTGCTGTCAGCTATGTCTGGGACGACCAATCACTTATTGCAGATGTCGGAATATATTCGCGTAGGTAATACTAGCGGTGCAGCCGATATGTTCAAGTCGTTAGAAACTAAATATCGGAAAGAGTGCGTCGGGTTGGATATTGACTTCTCGGTTCTTCAGGCGATGTTTAAATCATTACGCCGTTTGTGCCTTCGTCCTTATACGGCTCAGACGGAAAAAGATGTGGTGAGTTATGGTGAGTTGATTTCGACAACGATGATGACAGCTTTTATGGTTCAGTCTGGCTATGACGCTGTGTTGATGCCTGCCTTGGACTACATGCGCATTAACGAGGATGGGGAGCCGGACCTCTATACAACCGAGACGCTTCTGCGTGAGCAACTGGATAAATACGGCAGTCATTTGTATATAATTACCCAAGGTTTTATCTGTCGGAATGCTTCTGGGGAGGTGGATAATCTTAAACGGGGAGGTAGTGATTATACCGCTTCGGTCGTTGGCGCCTTATTGGATGCACAAGAGATTCAGATATGGACGGATATAGACGGAATGCATAATAACGACCCGCGTTATGTTGAAGGTACAACACCCGTTCGCCATCTGAGTTTTGATGAAGCAGCGGAGTTGGCTTATTTTGGCGCTAAGATTCTTCACCCGACTTGCATCCTTCCCGCAAAGATGCACAATGTGCCGGTAAGACTACTCAATACGATGGACCCCAAAGCCCCCGGAACATATATTGATAATGTCGCCACTCCCGGTACGGTCAAAGCCGTAGCCGCTAAAGATGGTATCTACGCGGTGCGTGTTCAGTCAGACCGCATGTTGATGGCTTATGGCTTCCTGAGCAATGTGTTTAAAATATTCGAGAAATACCGTACCGCTATTGACCTTATTACAACCTCGGAGGTCGCTGTTTCCATGTCCGTGGATAACGGGAGTCAGTTAGAGGCTATCTTGTCCGAGCTGCGCACATTAGGTACCGTATCGGTTGAGAATAACATGACGATTATCTCTGTTGTTGGAGATCTCCAACCGGATAATAAAGGGTTGGAGTCCGTTGTGGTATCGGCGCTCAAGGATATTCCGATCCGTATGATTAGTTATGGCGGATCTGACCATAATATATCGTTGTTAATATCGTCTGAGAATAAAGTCCGTGCTTTGCAGGCACTTAGTACTAATCTGTTCTGTTAACGTTAAAACTTATGATGACCGGTCAATTCCCTGTGGAACAATTGAGGGCGATAGAGACTCCTTTTTACTACTACGATATGGATGTGCTTCGCGATACGCTGCATGTGCTTTTACATGAGGCGAGTGATAGTCGCTGGAATGTACACTATGCTCTTAAGGCCTGTGCAACGGATGAAATATTACGTGCAATAGCTGCGAGTGGCGTAGGCGCAGACTGCGTAAGTGGCGGTGAAGTGAAAGCCGCACTGTCTGCAGGCTTTCCACCTGAACAAATCGTTTTTGCGGGGGTGGCTAAGACTGACGCAGAGATTCGATTTGCTTTGGAACAAGGTATATTGTGCTTTAACGTAGAGTCCGTTGAAGAGTTAGAGGTTATCAGTCAAATCGCTCATTCCATGGGAATAGTGGCGCGTGTGTGCTTAAGGGTTAATCCAAACGTAGATGCGCATACTCACGCTAAGATAACGACTGGCTTGAAAGAGAATAAGTTCGGTATTCCGATGAGTATGCTCAGCCGGGCAGTGCGTCTCTGTTACCGTTCTTCGAATATTGACTTTATGGGACTTCACTTCCATATAGGTTCTCAAATAACAGATATGGAACCTTTTGTGGAATTGAGTGCGCGTGTGAATGAGTTAGTCTCGCAAGTCGAGCAACTGCTGTGCGAAAACGCGCAGGGACAAACTGTACAAGCGCAAGTGAAACATATCAACGTGGGTGGAGGATTAGGTATCCTGTATGAGCATCCTAATCATTTTCCGATACCGAACTTCAAGGCTTACTTTGACATCTGGCGTGCTCATATTTGCTTAAGAGAAGACCAGCATCTGCACTTTGAACTTGGGCGTTCTCTCGTAGCCCAATGCGGAAATCTGATGACGCGCGTTCTTTACGTTAAGAAGGGGGAGAATAAGCAGTTCGCTATTGTAGATGCTGGAATGAATGACCTTATTCGTCCTGCGTTGTACGGAGCCTTCCATCGCGTGGAGAACCTAACACATCCTGATGCAGAGGAGCAACTATATGATATAGTAGGCCCTATATGTGAGTCAAGCGATGTGTTTGTGGAAGGATACCGTATCGCGCAAGTACGGCGTGGAGACCTGCTTGCCATGAGGAGTGCGGGGGCATACGGAGAAATCATGGCTTCGCAGTATAACTTACGACGCCTACCGGGACACGTGACATCCGATAGCCTGCAAGTCAAACGATAACGTCACTTCTTGACGTACACTGAGTACCCTTTCTTTGGCAGATAAATAGGCTGAGTCGAGGCAAGTTGCACATCTTTTTTAACTATACGGTCGGTGATTGTCTCGCTGTTGAGCCACTGGGTATAAACCCCTTCTTCAATACCCTTAACCGTGCAAGTCGCAGAATCGGTTGCAAGGCTGATAACAACTAAGACTGTGTTATCGCCTTTTTTCTTCGTATAAGCCATGAATGCGCTATTGGAGCACTCTAAAAAGGTTGTCGTGGGTCTGTCTGCCTTCTTCCCGCTTCCTAATGCAGGTTGGGTGTGACGCAGGGCGACAAGGGTACGGATGGTCGGTTGTAGTCTCGCGTCCACCGTGGACCAATTGATTACATCACGGTTGAAATAGTTCTGTACCTTGCGCCAACCGATCTCTTGACCGTTATAAATAAGCGGCATACCGTAGAGAGTGAACTCCACAACGGTGAGCGGAGCTACGTTATTGCCCAGTAAGGTAAAGTAGTTGCCGTCAAAATTATTTCCTATATCGTCATGATTAGTCAGATATATCATGCGATCCATATTGGCGTAGCTGTTGTTGTTGACTAACGACCGACATTGTGACCTCAGCGTCCCGGTGGTCTGGGCTTTGCCGATTTTGTTTTCCAACTGCCAGTGGAAGCCGACGGTGTAGTCGTAATCAAAACCGGCAGAGAGGAGGGCGGGTTTCTCCGGTTGGAAGTCCGATTCTCCTAACATCCATATCTTTCTGCCTGCTGCTTGTTGGAGCTTGGGTATAGTTGCTGACCAGAAGTCAGCGGGTATTTCAGGTGAAGATATGTAATCGCACCGGAAACCGTCGATATTCGTTTCCACTATCCAGTATATCATCGCTTGCTGCATGGCGTTACACATGTCAGCGTTGGAATAATCAAGTTGATAGACATCACCATAGTTATTGGGATGTACGATTTCTCCGCCGGAGTGCTTGTAGTACTCCGGATGCCCGCTTACCCAGATATGGTCTAAGCCGGTATGGTTGGGAACCCAATCGAGCCATACTTGCATCCCCAACGAATGGGCTTTCGCAACAAAAGCCTTGAAGTCGGATAATGTGCCGTGATCGGGATTGACTTCGGTATAATCATGTAAGGCATACGGACTCCCGAGGGCACCAATTTTACCATCTGTACTACGTGGTTGGATTGGCATGAGCCATACAATATCAACACCTAATTTACGTAAGTCTGCCAAACGTTCTTGAGCTGCATTGAGCGTGCCGGCAGCAGTGAAATTATACAGATTGAGCTCGTAGATGACGTGGTTGTTGTCGCTGATAGCTACCGTATAATCCACTTCCAAAGCGCTCTCCTTATTGAGGGTACTTTCGGGCTCTTCAGGCTCGTTTTCGGATTTGCAACCGGTCACAGAGAGTAATAAGGCTGACAGAATAAAACATGTAGCATAAAGAAGGTGTCTTTTCATAACATGAAATGAAGTTTGAGTTCGTATTAGTTGATTTTGGTGGCAAAGATATGATAATTTTCTGATATATACAAAAAAAAGTGTGTTTTATATATCTTTTATTTATCTTCTCAGATAAATTCTATAATATTTCCTTATCTATCTACATATCTTCCGCTATCCTCCTTCCATCTCTTCCGCTATCTCTCCTTCCATACTTCCATATCTCCTTCCATCTCTCTTTCTGCATCTCTTTCCATCTCTGTCTGCATCTCTTTCCATCTCTGTCTGCATGCCTATTTCCCTGTCTATTTTTCCCAATCTATTTTCCTGTCTCTTTTCCAATCTATTTCCCTGTCTCTTTTCCAATCTATTTTCCTGTCTATTAGCCTATCTGCTTCCATATCTATTTCCCTACCTACTTCCATATCTATTTCCCTACCTACTTC
>CAMOJP010000010.1 GCA_946617165.1 uncultured Bacteroidales bacterium | reverse complement strand
TACATAACCGATCAAGAGTTTGTCGCCGTACTTGGATGTATTCGTATTGGTGGTATTGGTTCGTTTCGCATAGAAGCTGACCATATAATCGTTCAGATTGCCCTGTACCTTCGGTGCTACAGCAATGGACTTGGTATTGGTAGTGAATTTTTTGCTGGTATTGTTCCAATAGCCATACGAATACATATAGAGTACGTACGGTGAAGATACCGACGAAGCCGGAACGCTATATACATACGGATAGTTCTGCGTAGTACCAACGGTATCGAATGTCAGCTGTACACAATTCCAGCAATCCGGACGTTTGCCGGTACCGGAAGCGGAGTTGTTGTCAAAGTCGGTGTTGTACGGAGTCTTGAATCCTTTTTCGAAAGGACAATCGGTATGTATCATCGCATATGCCATTGATATATCCGTGCTATCACCATCGCCGCAAATACCTTGTGCATAGGCATAGTATATTACGTTCGGAGTCAGGTCTTCAATCAGAACGGAGTCGGAGGTAGAGAGTATGCTGTCCACTATCCATTTGTTATAGGTAGGTTTCTCGTCATCAGCTACTGCTCCTTTTGCTACCAAGAGACGATATTTCTCGGTATAGCCCTTCCAGCTGATGACCGCAGCATCCTCAGCGATGCTGTCCACGGTGAATTCTTTCACCGGACGGCAAGTCGGGATAGCAGTAACAGAGATGGAAGCAACGTAAATATCGTTATAGGTAACATTCGTACATAAGGAGAGGAACATAATGTATCTACCCTTGTTGCCCAGGTAGTCTCCTTCGTAGTTCTCCAGCGATACCGAGAACGGCTCGTAAGCGGTGTGACTGGTGGTCAGGGTATCTACAACCGTGAAGGTATTCAGATCCGACGGGTCGGTAATGACACCTACAATGAGATCGGTTCCATATGTAGCGGTTGTAGCCGCACGTGCATAGAAGTTCACTTGGTATTTCGTGATGTCCTGTACGTCCAATTCCGGCATAATAGCATATGCTCCATTATAAGCCGTAGATGTAGCCGAAGTCGGCACGTATGAATAGAGACGTAATACGCTATCCTTATTATGTAGATAGGTACCGGAATTATAGATATACGGGATATAGTTCGATGTAGCGGATGCATTCCCCGACATGTTTCCTATGGTCCAGCAAGGCAGATAACGTGCAGCAGTGGAACCGGATACATAGTCATCTTTCTTAGAGAAAGTAATTGTACCTAAAGCCTCCGGTGTTACGGGGTTACACGGTGTCATAAAGGAAGTAGTTGCCCATGTTGAGATTCCTTCGTCGCACATGGTAGCTACGGCAACATAGTAGTTTGTTTGTTCCTTCAGCCCTGTTACCAGTGTTGAACGTGTATCAATCGTATCAATGAATGCGATAATGGAATCAGGAACCACATAATCCTCTTTAGCCAATGAATCCGGATCCATGTACTTAGTTGTTACGAGTGCAATCCATTCATTGTCGGTACGCAGTCCACTACTAATACGTACGTATGATGCTGTCAGACCTGAATAGCTTGGTTTAGGCAGCGGGCAAGTAATTTTAGTAATGGAAACATCGTCCAGATAGAGATATCCGGTTGCACCATACGGTGTACGCCAAGCGAAATATTTAGCGGTAGCAGGGATAAGTTCTGCGTATCGCGGTTCGCTCAAGTCCAGCGTAATAGTATTCTTTGTAGTAGAAGTTCCCTTGATAGAATCCAACACTACAAATGTACTAAGATCTTCGGGATCACTCATTACGCCCCAGATAGCGCTATATGAAGATGAGAGGTAGTATGAGAATGTTACTGCCAGCTCGGTCATTGAGGTACAATCTATCTCGGGAGAAGCAGCATATGCCGGGCTACTCGTTGTAGTCGTTGTAGTATAGCCATAGAGACGATAGGTGTTCTCTCCGGATATAGCATAGGTGGTACTCTTATATACGTACGGGAGATAGGATGTAGAAGCCGAGGGGTTACCGTTACCTCCAGTCCAGCAGTTAGGCTGATACTCTACATTATACGATGTACCGCTTGGATAGTTCTCGAAGGTCTCTTTGTTCGGTTTAGTAGGATCCAGTTTAAGGCAAGCTGTTTTGTATGTAACACTTGTCCACGCTGTATCGCATATAGGACGAATGTAGAACGTGTATGCTTTAACCGGTTCCAGTCCTTCACTGTGGAACGTTTTTCCTACGAAGCTGGAGTCAGCAACGATGGTATCGGTAGGACCAACGATGCTAATAACCCATTGGTCGTTATCGGATTTACCATTCCACTTGATATCAATAGAATTAGTTTGGATATCCGTGGCTTCGATGTCATACGCCTCAATACAGGTGTTTGGTTTGACAGAGATATTGTCAAGTGCTACATCACTGGTCACCAACTCCATCGTTTCCAGCCATCCCGATGTGAAGACAATGTTTTCATATGGCAGATTGTAGTCTCCTAAATTCATCCGGAACGTATTCATCTTTCCCGTTGTGGTACCGGTCAAATAGAAAGTATCCAGAGGTACGAATGTAGAGAGGTCGCTGAAGTCCGCCATCGAGCCTACATACAGTACAGCTTTAGCAGAAGCTGTATTATTATAGGTACGCGCGTCAAAGGAGAGTATCATATCCGACAACACTCCATCGACAGGCGGCAGAATCGCATACGAACGCGTCGCAGTACTTGCAGAATAGAGTTCCAGAATTATCTGCGAAGGTTGTCCTGTCGGTGTCTGTGTCATTACTTTCGGATAAGAAGAGGTAGATGTCAGATTCCTCAAATCCCAGCACCCGGCTTGCAGATTCACGCTCTCATAAGAGTTGAAATCCTCGAAGAACGGCACAGGGAATTTCTCAAGACAAGGAGTTTTGAAGGACAAGTCAGTCCACCATGTAACTTCTTCTTCGCAAAGTGTGCGGATATAGAAGTAATATGTAGTGTTGTACGTAAGGCTGTCGAATCCGAAGGTCGGATTGTTAAGCGGATCTGTCCAAGTGAGTGTATCAACAAAGATAACTTGGTTTAAGAGTGCAATATCCGAGAGGGGTTGATTGCGTTGTGTCTCTGAAACGGCATTTTTAGCAAAGATAACCTCCCATGTAGTAGCAGAGCCCTTATCCCAACTAATGGTGGCAGAGTCAGTTTGAGCAACCACTTGCATATTCACCGGAGGCAGACATTGAGCTATCTCTTCTACTTTGAGTTCGTCAATGTAGTTGTTGGTATTCTTAGTCAATCCGTCCACGTCAGTCCATGTGATAGCAATAACGCCATCAGGTCCGTTGTATTTAGCGAAGTTGGTATAGCAGATTGAATATCCCGTTGCAGCGATTGTAAAGTCTGTGACCGGAATGAAGGAGTTGATATCCATGGGGTTGGTCATGATACCGACTGTGGCATGTGCCTGTGCCGGTGTAGTGTTACCGCTGAGGTAGAAGGTGATTTGGGTGTTCGTCAAGTCTTCCACCATAGGCAGTGTGATCCAAGAGTCATTACCCGGATCTTTGCTCAAGTAGAGGCATGAAGCTCCCTTGTAGTAATTGGTTGTATAGAGGTGCGGAGACTCCGGGTCATTACTAAAGACACCCATTTTAGTCGGATAGAAGGTATTGGTTGTTCCTTGCATCACGTTATAGATAGCTCCGTCTTTTTGTTCGAAATCGAACGAATATGGCACCTCTTGTTTTGATGCAATAGTAACGAACGGATAGCGATATGACCATGCGGAGGTGTTCTCCCCGTTTATTGCTTGAACGTAGACATAGTACGGGCGATTCCAGCTATGGTCGGCCTCAAGTGCTTCTGTCTTGTAGCTATTGGTTGTAACAGTTGCTTGATCAACAATTTGTTCCGCAATAGCTTTTGCAGGATCTACTTCAGTATTGGTAATGATGACCTTATATGCGGAAGCATTCCCATTCCAAGTGATATCTGCGTAGGTATCGCGCGGGTTGACTTTGATGCCCGTAGGTGTGTTCACATTGGATTTGTATTCGATAGTGACATCATCCAAGAAGAAGATGTTGCGTGTATCGAAAGCGCTTAAGAATCCGAGATAGACGCCCTCTCCTTGATAGGATGAGAGGTCCACGATATTTTCAACGAACTCAGATGTTCCCCAAACGGAAACGGTATCGACAGGTACAAAAGTAGTGATGTCTTCCGGGTCTGTCATTACCCCGACGATAATGCTGTGGGCATATGTACGTCCTGTGTAGGTATATACGGTAGACCAGAATCGTACTTGGCACTGGTTAAGAGCGAAGTTAGCATTGGTCGAGTCTTCGAGTGCGGGTGTAGCCGTATAAGCGTACTTCCCAGCCGGAATAGGTGTAGAGGTGTTGTTAGCGCCCGTAAAGACAACGCACATGGATGCATCTTTAGAATAGTGTGCACGATCTGTTTCCCCTTGGTGGGTGTTGATAAACGGGTTATAACTTCCGGTGTTTCCTCCCCATGTCCACTCCAAGTCTCGGCTCACATGTCCCGGATTGTAGTTCATGTTAAATCCGTAGTAATATGGGATTTGTTTTGTAGCTTTGACACGGAATCTGTATTGTCCTTGATTGGGGTCTTCGCTGTTCCATGCTGAGGTTTCTGCTTCGCATATAGATCGGATGTAAGCGTTGTAGTACTCTCCGGAAGTGAGTGTGAGCTCATAGTTCTGCTGCATGCCGTTAACGAATACGTGTGCAGCGATGAGTGAATCCGCTACGTTTTTGACGGTATCGGGGTTGATAGCGACGGTAGTGATAATCAGTTCATACTCATTAGCGTCGTAGCTGGCATTCCATGCGATGTTTACTTTACCTGCACCTTGGCTTACGACAGTGATGTCGTGTGGAACGGTACATTCCGGAGTAGAACGTACAACGACGCTATCGAGCACGATACCCCGTCCGAGGTTATCTTTTCCCTCGAATGCGATTTGGTAGGCCTCAGTATAGTAAGGCAGTTGCAGTTCGACTTTTTGCCATTGTGCTTTAGCGTCAGCATAGACGGCTAACACTTCCCAGTTAGCTTTAGGCGCGGTTTTGTAGAGGACACGCAGAGTGTCTCTGTCAGCAGTCCACTTCGGGTTAGCGTACCAGAATCTTAGGATAGGCTGATAAACCGTGTCCAATTTCATGACGGGACTGATGAGTCGGGTCACGTACCCTTGGGTCTCTCCGGTATTATTCCGCAGGAATGCGCGGAACTTACCTTGTAGCACGTTAGACGGGTATGCGAGGTTGTCGTCCACACTTTCCACGTCCCACGCGGTGTTTCCGACGACAGCTTCCTGCGTCCACTTGTCTAAGTTACCGGCTTCAAATCCATCAACGAAGACAGCGTTTCGTTCTTGGGCTTGAAGTCCATAAAACATGCCAAGGAGAGCCATTAACAGACAAAGAAAATACTTTCTCATAAGCTTGTTTTTTTTAGTTAGTTAATAAATATACAGTCGGTAGTAAAGAAACCGATATAATTCGAGCAACGCAATTTGGCGACAAAATTACTGCTTTTTTTTTGAATATGCAACTATTTGTGCATTTTTTTTGCAAAAAAGTATGAAAAAGGTTATTTTTCAAAAGAAAAGTGACATTTTGACAATTATTTGTCGCATTGATTTGTCCGGTTTGGTTTGTCGGTTGTGTCTCGGTCATCTCTCGGTCCTCGGTCGGTGGAGAGCCCGAAGTGATGTTATGGCGGTCGTGGCTCCCCTGTACGCCACTTCTCTTTTAGCCATACGGCTGCGTGACCGCAAGGGTCGCGCCATTCTGTGTATTGCACTTAGTCCTCGCTATGGTGATAGCTCGGGTGCAATACTCGGAGTGCGTTCCGTCGCACTCCTTCACGGTCGTCTCTCGGTCATCGGTCGGTGGAGACCCCGAAGTAATGTACGGCGGTCGTGTAGCGTTTAGTGAATAGGCAGTTCGATACGAATCATGTTGGCATCGAAACCGTATATGACCTCGTGCGATTGCAGAGTCGGTTGTGATATGATACGTGTGGAATCAATATTCGGGTAGTCTATATCGCCGAGGTCCAGTAATGAGTGGAAGATGGTCATAGTGGAGATACACTTGCCGGTATTGGCTTTCATCGCCTCAATCTTATCGGGATGCAAGTATCTGTACTGTTTGGATGTCCAGACGAAGAGTGGTATATGGTATTCATATTTACTACCGGCGAAGGTTCCGTGCAGGAACATATTGCGTTCGTCGTCGAGCAAGTTTTCTCCGTGGTCACCGAGATAAAGCAGTACCGCGGGTCTTCCGGTGTTTTCGATTTCCCGGATGACGCAGTCGATGAAGTAATCTGTGTATGCGATGGCGTTATCGTATGAGTTGACGAGAATGGTTTTGAGGTTTCTATAGACCGCCATATTTTCGGGTTTGAGCCGTGCGATCCCCTCCACGTTTTCGTCAATAGAATGGAACATTTCGCGCACGTTGATGCCCTTCATGTCGGGAGTATAGATTTGGAAGTTATCGGGATATCGTTCGGAGTACTTGAAGTGGCACCCGAGTGAGTGTAAGACGATCATGTCGCTCCTGTTCAAATCGGTGTTGTTGTTCAGTACGTGTCGTAGTGGCTGGAGGAGGACCGAGTCGATGAAGTCACCGTTTCCGTTGTCGGTGACATATTTCGCATAGTCGCATCCGTTAGCGATACGCATGAGGAACTCATTATTGAAGCTTTGGTCTGCAATCCATGCGGTTTTGTATCCGGCTTCGTGAAAGGCGTCCACGACGGAAGTCTCGTGGTAATAGAGTCTTGGGTTCTCGGGAGTTGCCCTTGAGAGTATATATGGAACGCAGACCGTAGTGAGGTTACCGACAGTAAAGACGGAGTCGAAGGAGATTATTTCATTTTGTCTCGCCATAAGGCAAGGTGATGTTTCCCGTTCGTATCCGTTGATTTGCCAATGGTCGTAGCGTGACGTTTCTCCGATGAGCAGTACGACGAGATTGTCCTGTTTGTAGTCAGTAGAACCGGTTTTTGGAGAAGTTTTTGTGACGCCGAACCGGAAGTCGGACAAGGCTTCTTCGTTGTGTTTGATTTCGAGTGCGAGAGCGACGATATGGTATGTACCGAGTATCATGTTCACGGGGCATGCTTTTTCGCATCCGACCCATGCCGCTGTTCGTTCGTCGCGTTCGCGGAAGTTAAAGATATTGCGGAACTTGGGTCTGAGCCCAAGCATGATGATAGCGATGGTAAAGAAAGCGATGATAAGTCCCAAGACGGCAAGGCGTATACCTCTCGGTGCGATATATTCGTTTTTGATAAAACGGTGATTGAGGAAGTAATAGATGCCCCAAAGCGTGAAGAACAGAATGACGACAGGCCAATAGGTGGATAGCAGTTCAAGGAATTCGCCTTTCTCCGACTTGATACAAGTGAAGATAAAGAGCATGGATGTAGTAGCCTGATTGATAATAAGATGCACGATCTCAATTGCGCTGAGCAGGAACCATGCGGAGAAGACGTAAAAGAAAGTGCGTTTTTTGAAGATACACAGTCCGAGCGCATAGATGCACACCGAAGTGATGCAGTATAGGAATCGCTGTCCAATAGTGAGTAGATCGGTAGCAACAAATGTGCCGATGATATTAGGTAAGAGTAGGAATGTGAGTAGGGCGGCGAATATAATCTTTTCTTTTCTGGTCATGATTGTTGTAGTGTAGCTTCGCGTTGTGAGCAGCTTATGTGTGCATTGCGGTTAAGGTATAATGGTCTGTTGTCCAGCACATGTCCTGCTGGAAAGTCAAAGAGGATAGGGTAGTCGTACTGGTCCACAGCTTCCCTAATGGTAGAATAGACCGTTTCGCAGTTCATGGAAGGGTCGTTGTCGCAGTCTGTGAATTGTCCGACGACGAGTCCCTTGATGCGCGCCAGTACGCCCGACATGCGGAGGTTATTCATCATGCGGTCAATATGGTAGTGGCGTTCACCGATATCCTCAATGAATAGAATGACCCCTTCGGGATGTGCGTCTATGACGTGGTTGAGGTCAAATGGTGTTCCTTGCAAGCCGTACAGGACACTGAGGTTTCCTCCGACGAGTGTGCCATTGGCTTCGCCAGTCCGATTGCATGTGTTGTCAGGCAGTTTATATATTAAAGGTTCGCGCGCGAGGGCTTTGCGGAACAGTTGCAGGGCATAGTTTTCTTCCGGCAAGGTGGCAATATGCTTGCACATGAGGCCGTGTATTGTGTAAGGCGAATTATGCAAGGCGTATAATTGGTGCAATGCCGTGATGTCGGAGAATCCTATGATTAGCGGTGCCTTGTTTAATAACGCCAGGTTCACTCGGCTGATGATGCGCTGCAGTCCGTATCCTCCCCGTGCACAGAGGATGGCATCGGCAGATGTGTCTTTCAGAGCAGTCTGCAAGTCCTCCAGTCTTTCGTCATCCGTAGCGCTAAAGCGTCCGTATTCGCCATTGGCATGAGGTGCAATGGTAATGTTACATCCCCACGAACGAAGACGCTGCGCAGCGCCTTCGATATAGTCGGGATTGATAGCTCCGGAAGGGGAGATAATGGTAATATTTTTAATCGGTGTGTTGATGATTAGGAATATACTTTGTATTCAATCCAGTTGACGAGCCGTTTAGGCAGTATTCTGTCGAGGAAACAGAGCAGTTTATAGGAGTTTCCTCCTATATACTGAGGCGCAGGGTTTCTTTTGTTAGCGATACGCCAATAGTCTTTTGCCATTTGCGCGGGCGACATACCATTCTGTTCGTCATTCTCCATAGTAGCGACTGCTTTGTGCACAAGAGGATAGACGTCAATGCCGGACTCGTCTTTGGTCCGTGCGGCAGTGAATCCGGTAGCTACATCTCCCGGCATGAGGACCGAGACATGAATGTTAAAATGTCTGACCTCGTTCTGCAGGGCAAGAGCCATGGCATTGATAGCCGCTTTAGTAGCGGAGTAGAAAGCCTGATATGGTACGCTGAGTGTAGCAGCAACGCTACTGGTGAAGATGAGTGTTCCCCCTTTCTGCTTGCGCAGTTGTGGCAGAACGGCTTTCGCCAGGTGCAGTGCCCCAAAGAAATTGACGTCGAACTGATGGCGTACGTCCTCGGTAGGTGTGAATTCCACTGTCCCTGAGATGCCGTATCCGGCATTGGCAATGACGACATCGACATAGTCTGTATAAGTCAGTGCTTTTTGCACGGCTTGCCGTACGTCCTGTTCATCCGTGACGTCACAATCAATGTGTCGGACATGTTCTCTGTCCTCTCCGTGTCGGCTGAGTTCTATAACGTTCCATCCTCTCTCGGCAAAGAGTTGGACGGTAGCCAACCCTATGCCTGAAGAGCCTCCGGAAATGAGTAATGTTTTATTCATTTATGGTCTGGTTTTTCGCGCAGCACTCTTGCTATGATTCCGACAGCTTCGTCGATGACGGGTTCTGTATGAGTAGCCATGAGTGTTGTACGGAGCAAGCACTCACCTTCTACGCAAGCCGGTGTGATAACGGGGTTGACGTAAACGCCCTCTTCGAACATCTTTTTACCATACCAAAGTGTGTCCATCGTCTCATAGGTGAAGATAGGCACGATAGGTGTAGGTGCTTCGATAATACGAATGCCGGCATTGATGAGTCCTTTTTGGAAGTACTTAGCGATATTCATCAAGCGAGTCGGTCGCTCGGGGTCCTGAATCAGTCTGTGTAGTGCGGCGAGTGCTGTGGCAGCACTTGACGGTGTAAGACTTGCGGAGAAGATGAATGGACGCGAGACGTGCCGCAGCCAGTCTGCTACTTTATGAGAAGTGAGCATACATCCTCCGATACTTGCGAGGGACTTGGAGAAAGTGAGCATAGTGATATCCACTTTGTCCGTGAGTCCGAAATAGGCAGCTGTTCCCCGTCCTCCGGGTCCGAGAACTCCGAAGCCGTGCGCATCATCAACCATGACACGTGCTCCGTATTTCTGTGCGAGAGCGACTATTTCGGGCAGTTTGCAGATATCACCTCGCATAGAGAAGACTCCGTCAGTGACGATGAGTTTGCCTGCGGTCTTAGGGATAGACTGTAGGATACGTTCAAGGTCTTCCATATTCGAGTGGCGATAACGCATGACTTTCGCGAAACTGAGTCGGCAAGCATCATAGATAGATGCGTGGTTCTCGCGGTCATTGAGGATATAATCATCCTTACCGCAGATGGCAGAGATAATGGCCAAGTTGGTTTGGAAGCCTGTAGAGCAGGTCATACAGTCCTCATAGCCGGTGAAGGCGGCGAGTTCTTTTTCCAGTTGGAGGTGCAGGTCGAGTGTACCGTTAAGGAACCGGCTTCCACTGACGCCTGTACCATATTTGTCGAGTGCCGCATGTCCGGCGGCAATAACTTCAGGGTCTTCTGTGAAGCCCAGATAGTTATTGCTACCTAACATGATAACACGGTGTCCTTCCATCTGTACGACCGGCGCCTGACGAGACTCCAAGACATGGAAATATGGGTACACGTTCAGTTCCCGTGCCATGTGAAGTCTCTCCGCGTTGGGGTCAGATATACATTTTTGAAAGAGATCCATAGTAATTAAATGGCGTTAATTTCTTTGAGGATACTGGTTGTTTTAGCGACAGCTGCATAACTTGCTGCGAACAACTCTTTCTCTTTGTCGTTGAGTTCAAGTTCAAGAATACCTTCGATACCGTTTTTACCAATGAGACATGGTACGCCGATAAAGATATCGTTGCAGCCATATTCGCCTTCCAGATAAGCAGAGCACGGAATCATGCGCATCTGGTTGTTGATGATGCTGTCAACGAGAGTAGCAACACTTGCGCCCGGAGCCATCCAAGCACTGGTTCCCAGCAGACCGGTAAGCGTAGCACCTCCGACCATGGTGTTGTGAACGATTTCGTCCATCTCGCCCTCTTCCAGGAGAGTGTTAACAGGAATACCTTTGTAAGAAGCAAAACGAGCCATAGGAATCATGGTTGTGTCACCGTGACCACCGATAACGAAACCATCTACCTCGTTTGCGTTACATTTGAGCTTCTGGCTCAGGAAATACTTGAAGCGGCTGCTGTCGAGCTGTCCTCCCATACCGATAACGCGGTTCTTTGGCAGACCTGTTGCTTTGAGTGTGAGGTAAGCCATGGTATCCATCGGGTTAGATACCACGATGATGATTGCGTTTGGTGAGTACTTAAGCAGTTGCTCAGCCACGCTCTTGACAATACCTGCGTTGACGCCGATGAGTTCTTCACGAGTCATACCGGGTTTGCGTGGAATACCGCTTGTGATAACGCATACGTCTGAATTAGCAGTTTGCGTGTAATCATTGGTTACACCTTTGACAACGGTATTGAATCCTAAGAGTTGAGCAGTTTGCATGATATCCATAGCCTTGCCTTCAGCAACGCCTTCTTTGATATCAATTAATACGACTTCGCTAGCGATGTTTTTTACAGCCAGCACATTAGCAGCGGTAGCACCTACGTTACCTGCGCCTACTACAGTTACTTTTGACATAATAGTTTGATTTTAATTAGTTGTTAATATGTTAATATACAATGATTTTAGTTGTAGTTATTTCTCCGTTATCGGTAATTGTCTGAACGAAGCAGCATCCGGATGTGGCAGGTAGTTCCACAATTTGTTCCCCTTGTGTGAATTGTCCCGTTGTGAACAACTGCCCGGTAGGACTATAGACCTTATATTCTCCGTCTGTTTCTGCTTTGATGTTTACGCGTGCTTTGGCTTTAGGTGCCGAAGTAGGATAAACCAGAACCGGTTTATCGAATACGTTCGGTTGCGGTGCTGTAATCTCCAGCGGTGCAGTGGGGATAGCATAACTCTCTCCCACGCGTGTAGCATAGAGGATAACTTTATCCCCTCGTTTGAGTGTGCTGGTATAGAGATACGGGCTTCCGTTGTTATCGAACGGCACATCATTGATATACCAGGCGTAATTACCGAACTCATACCCTCCGTTATACTCTTTACGTAGCGGTACTACGACATTATCCCAGTTCTGCTCAAGTATCCAACTTGGGTAGCGAATGAGCAGCGACAGGCTGTCGGAGCGTGAGATACCGCATACTCCGTTATCCAATGCCAGTCGCATGGTGTAGTTATTGGGACGTACATATACGGTGTGATCCTGATATATAATCTTATCCTTGTGCGGCATCGGTACGATAGCAACCACGTCCGGTCCGAACGGTTCGTCAATAATATCGGTAAATCCTTGTTGGTGTGCTAAGTCGTCAAAGGTGATGCTATAACGCTCTGGGCGTAAGCCGGAATAGGTGAAGTTAATAGCAAAGGACTCCGCGTCAGCCTCGACATCGGTTACACTGGCTTTGGTGATAAGAGTCGGTGTGACAACGGTTAGTTTGAGGGTGTATATGACGGATGTGAAGCTTGCCAAGTTACATACGGTGTCATTATAGATACCCGGCTCACTCAGTTCGCGTCCGCGCCAAATCGTGGAACTGTTGAGGCAGATGGCGGTACTGTCAGAATAACGTCGGGTCGGAATCACTTGTAAGTTGAGCACGTAGGTGCTGTCGCAGTCATGGATGGACGGGAAGGACTGGTAGTATGTGTCCTGTTTGCTATATTCGCTTCCTCTCCATGTATAGCGCTGATAATCTGTGATAACGGCATCCGTTGTGAACTCATAGGTCGGGTTGATAACCAGGAAGAGGTGGAGAATACTGTCACATCCGAGTCTTGTCTTGAGATTCTCCGTATATGCTCCGGCTCTGTTGAGTTGTTTTCCTGCAAAGAAGACGGTATCTCCCTGACAAACGACGAGGGTGTCCCACTTGGACTCATAGTCCGGTGCATCGTACACCTCAACGCGGTATAAGCTGTCCAATAAGCCTGAAACCTTAGAACGTTTGAGGAACGTATATTGACCGGCTTGTGTGATAACCTGACCGTCAATACGTATCTCGCCACCGGGACAGAGAGGCATCTGATCCCATTCGGAGCAGTGTTGTGATACAACAAGATTGAGTTTGAAGATGCTATCGCACCCGTGTACATTTTTAAAGGTGTCGGTATAGATATCCGTATCCCAATATTCGTTACCATTATATCGATACGGCAAGTCTTCATCGGAGATAACCACCCGTTTCTCAGTGATGTCTCTTGGATGCACAATGAGGTGCATGGTGATGATAGAGTCGCAGCCTATTTCATATTTATATGTACCGCTACGGCTGTACGGAACGCCGAAGAAGGTATATTCGTCACCTTGGCATATCTCAACGCTGTATTCCTGTCTGAAGGAGCGCTTGAGGTTGACTGTAATCTTAAATATAGAGTCGCAGCCATGAACGGAATAGAGTGTGTCGTAGTATACACCCGGCGCGGAGATATTCATCTCATGCAACCATGTGGAAGTGTTCGGACAAATCTCTATTGACTCCTCCTTATAATAAGTAGGATAAACCTTGAGCGTCAGTTTGTATACGGAGTCGTATCCTTGTTTGGACAGCAAAGAGTCGTAATAAACCCCTTCCTCATACAATACCCGTCCGTGCCACAAGAGCGTATCTTTGTTACAGAGCTCGTTCTCTTCCACGAAGAGGTAGGATGGGTGTACGTATAGTTGCAGATGCTCAATGGAGTCACATCCGGCTTTCGTCTTGCCGTAGTGTACGTAGGGACCGGGGACGGATAACTCTCGTCCATGGAAGTTATGGGTCTGGCGGTCAGATATATGTACTGTATCATATATCTCGTAGGTAGGCATGACGCGCACGGTGATACGGAAGATAGAGTCGCATCCGCTGACCGACGGTATGGTGTCGTAGAAGATTCCGGGCTTGCTGTATGAGCGACCTCTGTAGTAGAAGGCACTTGCTCCTTCGCACAGGTTGATGGTCTGCTCGCCGTAATAGGATGGCATAATCTTCAGCACCTTGAGCGAATAGACGGAGTCATAACCTAACTTGGTCTGAAGTGAGTCGTAGTACGTATTGGTAGTATAGATGAGTTGGTTGTGCCAATGATACGGCAGTTCGGACTGACATAGGACAACCGAGTCTTTGAAGTGATATACTTGTCCGACCGTCAAATGGAGACGGTATATGATGGAGTCGCACTTGGTGTCCTTAGTGCGTACAACGTGCTCGTAGTTGCCGCTGAAACCAAAGACGTAAGTCGTATCTTCTACATTCCACTTATATGGTTTGTCACTACTTGTCTTTGCCTCAAGTTGGATGACATGCGGTTTGCGGAACCGGAGATAAAGTGTATATTCCGTGCCGCAGCCATAACCTGAATAAACGGTTTCGTGCAAGAGCGTATCCGTGGTGAAGGACTTGCCGTTGAAAGTATATCGGTCGCCTGCGCAGAGTGTTTGTTCAATAGTCTGATACTGCATAGGAATGACTTGGAAATTGACTTGCCAAATCGTATCCACATCGCCGGTTGTAATCGTGTCATAGAAGGTAGTCGTCTTGGAGAGCCAGTGTGTCCTCCATTGAACGGGTAATTCCTTCTCGCAAACCCGTATAGTGGTATCGCGGAACTGCTCTTTGTCGTACACGGTAAGAACTAATTGGTAGATAGAGTCGCAGCCGGTTGATGAGGATAGCGTGTCGCCATAGATACCGGTATGCGTGAAGGTCTTGCCTCTCCATGAATAGGGCTGACGATTAGCCACAGCTGCCGTGTCGGAGAAGAAGTAATCCGGCAGTTCTTGTACACGGAGTACGATGATGGAGTCGCAGCCGTTAGTCGTAGTGAGTGTGTCTGTCCATACACCGCCGTGTGTATAGGTCTTACCGTTATAGGTGAAACTCTCGCCGCGGCAAATCGTGTAATGAAGATTGACATAGGACGTATCGCGTACATTCAACTTGAGTACGTAGATAGAGTCGTAATGCATCTTGGTCTGCATGCTGTCGGAATAGACACCTGATGTCCAATATTGTTTGCCGCGCCAGAGGTACGGAGTCTCCGATTCGCAAATAGTTTGATATTCCTCAAAACGATAGGTCGGATAAACGGATAAGGTGAGCTCGATAATAGAGTCGCAGTTATTGTCTTTAGTCTGTAGCGAATCGAAGTAAACACCCGATGCCGTCAACGTGCGGGTGGAACCGTCCCCGAGTAACCATAGGTATGGGGTCTTGTCGTCTGTCCGGGCTGTGATGCGTGTGTAATAAGTCTCATGCCACTTGTAATGTATCCTTATTATAGAGTCGCAACCGTTGATGGTCTCAAGCGTATCGGTATAGATACCCGGCTTTTTATATTTCTTGTGGTTATACTGAATGGAATCACCGGCACAAGTCTCCATGTAAATATCGTTCATGTAAACAGGATTGACCAATACGGTGAGGTTATAGATGCTGTCGTAGTGGTCTTTTGTCTGCAAGAACTTCTGATAGGTGCCTGCCAATTCAATATTCTCCTGCATAATACGTCCCGACCGGTCGCGCCAGGTGTAAGGCAACTCGGATTGACAGAGAATAACCGTATCATGGAAGTTGTATGTGTTATGTATCTGAAGCGTGAGCTCATCAATACTGTCGCAGCCGAAAACAGACTCGTTACGATAGAAGTATTTGCCGGATGCGTAAAGAGAGTCTTTACCTATAAGAGTGCCATTCTTCCAATGCTGCCATACATAAGGAGTATCTCGGTCGGCAATATCCGCGCGATAAGTCTTCGTGAAGGTCGGATAGACATTCAACGTAAGACGGATAATAGAGTCACAACCATTCACTGCTTTCAATGTGTCATAATAGACACCGGTCTTGTTGAGCATCCGTATCTGACTGTACGTGCTAAGACCAAACTGAATGGTTTCTCCCTCGCAGATAGCACTGTCTAAATACGTGATAGGTGTGATATGGAAGTTCACAACGAGGTCATAGATACTGTCGAAGTGATAGTGTACCGTCTCCAAAGAATCTACATAGTGATATGTACCTTCCGTCAACTTGGTGGTGAAAGTCTGCTTGTAACCGTCCTGCCATTTGTGCGTGAGTGTCTTGTTGACAATGTTGCACACATCTATTGTATCACGCTTATAGTAGGTCGGGTCCACAAATAAGTGCAACGTATGAACGGCCTTACAGTATTCACCGTTAGAGTTCTTATCCGGCATTTCGGTGATGGAATCAGAGTAGTAACCGGAGTAGTATTTATAGGTGCCGCCCCACAGAATGGAATCGCCTTTGTAGATATGCTTAACGATGGTATCGCGATAGGCGGGACGCATGAAAACGGTCAGCTTGATAATGCTGTCGCAGTTCAGCGTATCGGAATAGTGATAACCGCCATGCGATTGCGTGTCTATCCAACCGGATTGGGCTTTTATCGTGTCGTAATAAATACCTTCTTTGGTGATAAGTTGGCGCTGACCGTTGGACAGATAACCAAAATGAAGCGTGTCTAATTCGCACAAATAATAGGTGGAATCAATCTGTGCTTTCGGACGCACAATAACATGGAAGAAGTTTGTCTTGCTACAGTTCCATATAATGGTATCATGAGTGTATTTGATACCTTGCCATTTACCCTGCCATGCAGTTGCATATCTGCCACCTTCCTTGTCTGCAAATTTCGGGTGTGTGAGATTGCCTAATATGTAAGGCTTGCTCTCGGATATATCGCAGTCGCACAGGAATACGGAGTCATTATGACTGAAGTCCGGAGTAATGGTCAGATGAACGGTCATCGTGCTGTCACAACCGCAGGCGGTAGTGTCCTTGTGCGTGAAGGTACCTTCTGCCCAGATCGTGTCTGGCTTCTGCCTGCCGATGATATAAGGTAATTCTGTTTCGCAGATGGTGTCGAAATAAGTGATACTTATCTTCGGGTCTATCTTGATATTGAGGTGATAGAGTGTGTCGCAGTCAAGTGTGTCTAATACATTGCGTTGCGATTCTGTATAGGTCTTCCCGTGGAAAGTAACGCCCTCGGGCAGACAGCCTCGTAATTCAACAGTCGTATCTACAGGATGCTTGACAGTCAGATGCAACGTGCGGAATTGGGCAATAGAGCCGTCTTCATTACGCACCGTATCTACCCAGTTGCCGGAAGTGTAATACTTATGGCTCTGCCAGATATAAGGGGTGTCTAAAACGCAGATGGTGGCGGTGTTCTCCGTCTCGGCAATAACGATGAGTTCGTTGATGCTGTCACAGCCACAGACTGCCTGTCGCTCTAAATGGGAATAGCTGCCGGCTGTAGTAATGGTGTCACCTTGCCAGAAAATAGTATCGCCAGTATGCAGTATCTTTGTCTCCGTGATATGCTTGGTCGGGTACTGCGATATCTCATAATAGATGATGCTGTCGCAGTTATTGGTAGTGCGCAGAATAACTGTATCACGGTAAATCTTGTTCGGTACCAGATTGATATATGTCTTACCGTTAATATCTACTTTCTCGCCCTCGCAGATAGTGATGCGTTCGCGTTTGGTGTAACTCGGATAAACGGTCAGGTTGAGGCGATAGATACTATCCACACCATAAATAGTTGTTCTGCGCCACTCCTTGTGTACCGTCTCGCCGGGTGAACAACTGAACTCCCGGTTATACCATTCTGCCGGAGCAGGATAAGGCCATACATACGGCGCCTCGTTTTGACAAATCGCCGTGTCACGCACTTGGAGGAAAGTCGGGTACATGAACACTTTTAATTCCTCGCGGCGATAGCATCCACCCGGTAGCTTCTCTTCATAATAATAGGTGCCTGCGTGGTTGACTTGCTGTCCGTGCCAGATACGTGTTGTGTCGTTGTCGGCTAACTTCCATGTGTAGGTCTGATATGCAGAAGTGTTGAAATGCAGGAAGGCTTTGGTGACACTGTCGCAGCCGTATTGAGAAGGATAGGTCGTGATAACAGTGGCGTCCGCCGTGTATTCGGTCCCCTCGTACGTAATCTTGTCACCGCCGCAACTGTATAGATGAACATACATTGTGTCATAGGAAGGACGCACAGTCAGATTCAGCATGTAAACCGTATCCATCGTATCAGGAAGTACGGCTGGAACAATATGTTTATAGATATCCGTCCTGCTATATTCTCGACCATCACGTGACCATGTATAACTCTCACCCGAACAGATGGTGGCTATATCTGTGAAGATAGGCTTCGGTTGCACAACAGGTAGAAGTGTCACATGTAACTCATACGTGCTGTCACAACCCGCTATGGACTGGTTGACATCGTAGTACGTGTTGGCATTGGATACTAACTGACCATGCCAATAAAGCGTCTCGCCTTCACGGATTGTCATCGACTCTACAGAACGGAACGGCTCGCCTTTGACTAATTGCACAATTACGATTGAATCAACGTAATTAGGCATATATATCGTGTCATAAACAGTCGTCGTCGCATTGTAAACAATTCCCTTGAACGTAATCGGATCGCAGAAGTAGATAGTGCGTTGCTTGGCCATCACTTGCCGATGTAACTCCAAGTGATAATGGTCAGTACAACCGGTCTCTTCGTTATAGACATTATCGTCGCGGACTCCTTCGCGGGAAACAGAAACAGTCTTGCCGGCATAACGCCAGATATATGGATTGACTCCGTCGAACACACCTCTCGTTACATACTCATGAACAGGCTGGCGGCTGACGAGAATCTTGTAAAGCGTGTCGCAACTCAACGTGTCATAGTACGTCCCGGGAACGCTGTAATACTTGCCATTGAAGAACTCCGAGTTGCCTGTGCAGATAGACAACTCTTTGATAACCGTAACAGGTTGTCTGACAACCAACTCAAGGGTGTAAATGACAACATCGCCCGAAGGGAAAGTGTCAATACGGGAATAGGTGTGCGTATCGCGACCGACAATACCATTCCATACCACCGAGTCGCCTGAACAGATAGTGTCGCGCTTGGTGATGCGATCTACGCTGTGAGAGGACAGCACAAGACGGACAATCGAATCGCAACCGTCGCTGTTCTTCGTCTGATAAGTATAAACACCGGCACGGTTGTAGCTTACACCGTTCCAACGGTAAGTCTCACCGTCTTCCAACTCGTGCGTCACTATCACCAAGTCCGGCTCGACGATATTATACGTCCATTCTACAATGGAGTCGCATGCTGATGAAGCCTGAAGAGTGTCACGGTATATACCCGATTGGGTGATAAGCTTGCCTTTGAAATACTCTTCGTCGCCTTTGCATATCTTCTTGCTGATGCGTGTAACCGGCGTGCGCTTGGCGGTGAGGTGAAGCGTATATTCTTTGGTGATGCCTTCGTCTATGACGGTACGCGTGTAAGTGCCGGAACTGAATCCCTTGATTCCGTTCCACATGATGGAATCACCCATACAAATGACAGCCGTGGTGTCAATCTTCTCTATTCGATGTTCGTAAAGAATAATACGGGTAACCGATAAACACCCCTCATCATTTTGCTCGCTGATGGTGTGTTCCCCTAATCCGGTATAAGTCTTGCCTTTCCATACCGCACGCTCGTTCTCATCCGCTTCCAAATGCACAATGACCGTATCAGGATAGGCTACATTCAACGTGAGTTCCACAATCGAATCGCAACCGTCTACCGCCACTAAGGTGTCCCGGTACAAACCGGCCTCCGTCAGAGTCCGCTTGCCTAAGTTATAGTTGCTTCCATAACAGATGGTGGCGGTTATCTTCGTTACATCAACCGATTTGGAAATCAGATGAAGCGTGTAGGTAATGGTACCTCCCTGGGGGGTCGTCTCCTGCCGCGAATAAGAACCCGTCGTGTTGGCGGTGATGTTATGCCATGTGAACGAACTGCCTTGGCAGACTGTAACCGTCGTATCAAGGAAAGTGACTATTGTGTTCAGCGCCGTCACATTCAAAATATGGACACTGTCGCAACCGTATGTCGTAGGCTTTGAATCGCGATATACACCCGGCTTGGAAATCGTTTGGCCGTGCCACTCGAAAGACGTGCCTTCTAATAACTGACGCTCCTCGCGAGTCTCAATCGACGGATGGAAAGTGATGATGTAGATACTGATACTGTCATTCCCCTCACCCAAACCGAAAACAGTATCCCGTACCGTCGTGTTGGTGTATATCTTTTGCTGACCGCTGATCAGATTAAGGGTCACCGTATCTCCTGCACAACGCTCAATGCGTTCTGTCTTGATAATGCCGTCACCTGCCGCCTGTAGGGACAGCAAACCGCATATCAACGCAATGAGTAAACTATAGATTCTTTTCGTCTTCATGTCTCTCGATGGTCTTAGTTGTAGCAATTGCAGCCTTTGTGATAACCACTCGCACGGGCCGTCCGGCTGCCGCCTACAAGGTAAGTTATTTTAACACCCGTATAAAATGGTACAACGCGGTATTTCTCTGTCATGCCGGATGCCAAATACGGGTTCACTTGCACTCTCGTCGCATCTTTGGTGTCTATACCCAGACGCTTGTTGCTCGACACGGGCTCTACCATGCTGTTCAAACCATACTCAAAATAAAAACCGATCTTCAACACATGGCAAATCTGACTGCGGGTCGGTACCTCTGATAATACATCATAACCAATCTCACCAATCAGACTGATCATCGGCTTCAAAGAAGCTACGTGCTCACCCTCAAAATCATACGTCGTGTAGCCATGCTCCGGCATGTTCTTGAACTCGATATTATACAACTCGTTCGTGGCACTAAGTTCATACTGACCATGAGACACAATACGCGAGTTGAGAGAATAACCGACTTTCGGACCTGCCCCCACATAAAAACCGTGGAAATACCAGCCAACCATGATCGGTATCTCTATGAACTGCCACTTCTGACGGTCCTGCTCGTTGATGGTATAATGAAGAGTCACTTCCTTGCCCTGAGTGTCATAACCGTTGCAATCGTACTTATACGCTTCCAGTTGCGCTTTAGAACGATGAAAACCTAACTGCAAACCGGCACTCACCCACAGACTGTTATTCCGAAACTCATATCCGAAACCTACTAAACCGCCTAAATCACCTGACGGAGTAAAATCGGGAACCTCTTCCTGCAACGACGTGTAACCTAATCCGCCCGAGATATACCCGAAGTGATAATTGTCGCCGTTCAAACCGGTAGTGTTACCTGCACGACGGAAATAACGAGCATGAGCGGGCATAATGACCGACAACAAAAATGCTAACAACAGGATATGTCTCAAACTCTTGTTCATGTTTTACAAAAACGCATGCACGTACGTGCCTATGTTGAAATTAAGCCCGCAAAGATACTCCTTTTTTTTGAAACACACAAATTTTTTTGGTAAAAAGTGACGAAAATAATCAAAAAAGGGACGAATGACTGTAATGATACACTAATAACCGCATAAAAAAAGCCGACGATTATGCCGGCTTTAATTGATGTATGATGCAACCTGAAACTTATTTCTTGACGTATTTTAGCATGCGCTCGAAACTGGCACGCTCGTCATCATCAATCACTCCGTTATGATTCATGTCGGCTTGCTTGAAAATCACTTGGTACGCTTCCGGATCAACTGAATTGTCTTGAGGCTGAGGAGCACTCGTAACTGGCTGCTCTGCAGCTGGTTTTACCTCCTCTTTCGGAGCAGCTTTCACTTCTTCCTTGGGCTCCTCAACAACCTGTTTTACTTCCTCTTTCGGTGCAGGAGCAACCTCCTCTTTCGGAGCAACTTTTACTTCCTGCTGCTGAACAGCCGGAGCCGGTGCTGCTTCTTGCTGTGGAGGTGCCTGTTGAGGCGTCTGTTGAGGTGTTGCAACGGGTGCCGCAACGGGTGCCGCAGGCGGAGCATAAGCGGGTTCGGGAGATGTCCCGCGTTTGGCATAAACACGAATCGTCTGCATACTGAAAATTCCGGCGGTCAAAGTCGTCACCAATGCGTCAATAAAACGGAACGAGGTACGGACTTGGCATACACCGTTGGTTGGCGTCGCTACACTCGTCCTGCCTAATGGAAGAAGACCCCAAAATAAATAACATTGTTTGCCTCGCGCATAGCGGTATTCTTCGCCTTGAACTGCTTTGTAGTCACCAAGACTGGTTCGAGTACTCATACATGACGGTAACAATAATGCCGCTAAACATAAAATAAATAAACCTTTCTTCATCTGTCTGTATAACTTTATTTGATTCCGCCTGCAAAAGTACAACAAATATTGCATATACACAAATTTTTTGTTCTTTTGTGTCTATTTTCAAACAAAAAAATGCTCTTTTTGTCTATCCCTCGAAGTACTCCTCCGCAAATTGCTTACGCATTTGCTTCCGTTCCGCTACCGACGCTCCGACGCAGCACGGAGCCGCCAACTTGTCGTAGAACCGGTCGCTTGCCTTATTGGATAAAGAGAACATCTTCTCAGTGCCTTTCGTCGTCTTCTCCCATACTACCGTGTTGGTGATGGATATGGTCGAAGCTACTCGGGTGATGTCGTCTCCCGCACCGATAAACGCAAACATCCAACCGTCTTTCTTGCATTCGTCAATAAGCTTCTTGATGGCTGCGGCTGTCCATTCCTTCGAAGCGTTCTCATAACCGTCCGTGATAATTGTTACTAATACCGCAGCATCTTCGATATCTTTGATATCGTTCTTGAGCTTTTTTATAGACGAACCGATGGCGTCGAATAGGGGAGTCACGCAACAGGGCTCGTACTTGTCACGTGTCAGCTGCTCCGCTTCCTCAATGGGGGTCTTGTCGTAAATCATCTCTATTCCGCAACCGCAGAATGCCGCTAAGGACACAAACTGTTCTTGAGTATCACCGTGTTTGCTTTGGGCGGCACAGATAGTGCCGAGCGTCTCATTGTAACCGTCAATCGCTTCCTTGCGAATGCTTTCCATTGAACCTGATTTGTCCAAAATAACAAGGTTGTAAACCTGAGTCTTTGTCTTTGTTTCCATAGTCGTTACAGTTAAATTGTTACTAAATAAATTACAGCGGACTTCTCTAAATCCGCTGCAAAAGTACTGCTTATTAACAACCTGGCAAAAAGTTTGTAACGTTACAAACTCTGTTTCTGTAAATCGGACGGCATGCTCACTAATGCCCGGTCTAAGTTAATCTTATGTGGCTGACTGCGATTGACTTCTATTTCATAGTAATGCCTCAGTCCACTTTCCGGTATCGCACGGTATATAGCCGAGTTACACTGGGACTTCTTGACGTTCAGCGCGTTGGGATTGCACACATCCAGAAGACGCTCTACGGAAACGCGCAGCTTGTCAGCGTCAGAACGGTTCGTCAACTGGAAATACAACTGCTTGTATTCCTCTTTATAATCGGATATCTCTTTCATGCGAATCCCCTCAGGGTGATTGAGAAACAGCACGTATAATGCTTTCACTTGCGCCGTAAAATGAATCTCTCGCTCATAGTCCGGCAATAGTACATGATAGGTGTTGGGCGTAATCTCTAACCGGCTCGGCGAATCGTAATGAACAGACTCCTCCAAATCAGCACTGTAGCACGGCACACACATACATTCGTCCGATGCAGGTTGGACGGCTTTTGACCGGCGCAAGACACTCCCTCCTGCCGATAAACACGATTTCATGACGCACTTCTCTGAGGCCGGACGAAAATGATCGGGACGATAGTAACCCGTGTCTAAAATCTCGTCAAAGAGCTCCTGCAATAATGCGAAATACGACGCTATCGCATCTTCCGCCTCTTCCTGCATGCACTGGGCAAGCGACTCGCGGACAAAGCCGTAACGCTCGCTCGATTCGTCGGCTGTCGGAAGCATCGCACTGTATAATGAAGCCTCTTGCCCGCTGCCAAACAGACGGTTGCCTTCTCCTAAATACACGAATCTGCAGGTCACCCAGTTCTTATCGTCTGCATTCAAATCAGACTCAATCCGACTTGCATTCTGCCGCACAAACTCATTAAGCGCGGAACTGTTCGTCCCCGCTACATAGAAGACTGTCCCATAGTCTGATTTGCGGTACTTTTCTTCTTTGAAGAATACTATGTCTTTTTGAAAGCGGTTCATTCGCTGTTTATATGTATGTTTTCTCTTCAATTAATCCGTCCGGCTTCTTGCAGTTGCGCGCCTGTCGCATGCTGTTGTCTAATATTTGCTATGGTTAACTAAAAGCACTCCTATTTCCCCGCGACTCTCCCAAAGATTCCATTACAGAATACGGTTAAGTTCGTTTGCACAACGATGGAGTTCCCAGCCTTTGCGCCCACAAAGTTACAACAAAAAATGCATATACACAAATAAAAAAGGTTTTTTTAGACAAAAGTAGCGATATTTCGCTCGTAAGGAGGTATTTTAGCGTTATCTGTACTTGCACAAGTAGCGCTAAGAGACCTCCTTACGTAGTGGGCGTAAGTCCACATTTTGTCTAAAGAAACCTTTTTACTGGTGTATATCCCGTAGTACGCGACCGTAATTTCGAAGGGGATCCCATTTATTGGGGAGGAGGTCGAAATACTACAATACAAATGCTCATTTTCGTATGTCCCGCAGGACGGAAATAATCGAGCCCTTGTGGCTAAGAACGTATATTCGGGCAGGTGAAGGAGTGCCTCGGATGGCACTCCGAGTGTTGAACCCGACGGGTCCCCACTCGGAGGAACAGTGCGACACATAGAACAAATAAGGCAGGCGTCGTCCGAAAGTACAACAAATGCGTTCCTGCGTATATCCCGTAGTACGCGACCGTAATTTCGAAGGGTCACTTAGGGAGCAGGTCGAAGTTACAACAAAATATCGCTTCCGACTCTTATCGGAGTGCCCGTAAGCACCTTTCGACTTCGTTAGCTTTGCGGGTCTTTAGCCCCGCGTTCTTTGTTACTCTCCTTGTGCATCATACATCCGAACCTTGTACATTATATCGCGTTTATGCGCCGCATTTCTTTCTTCTTTAGCCCCCGCGGTCTTTCTATTCACTTTGTACATCTACTTGTCCTTTAGCATCTCCGCCCCCCGGATGAGTGTCAGCGGTCAGGATTATCCGGACTTTCCGGTTGCATCCTTTCATCCTTTACTTTTTACTTTTTACTCTTTACTCTTTACTCCCCTCCTTTCCCGACAAACTCGAAAAAAAGACGAAAACAACTCGAAAAAAACTCGAAAAAAAGACGAAAAGAACTCGAAAAAAGGACGAAAAAAACACGAAAACCATTCGAGATACCAGCGAGTTACTAACGGAAAACTATTGTGACCGCATTTTACTCCCCCGCCCGTCTCCCCGTTTCACCCTCGGCTTATTCTTCCGCTCCTCGCCGTTTGGACTGCAATTTTGCCACTCCGACTTGACATATTTCACGAAAATTACATAAAAATACATTTTTTTGAGAAAAAAGTGCGAAAATATTTGTGGGAATGAAAAAAAAGCAGTACCTTTGCACGCTTTTTCGGCGCGCACGTGAATGTATATACTCGAAAACGCTGTTATATATAAGTACGCGAAGCGCAGGAAAACATACTTAATTAACAACAAAAACAATAATTATTAACCAAAACAAGTTACAATGCCTACAATTCAACAATTAGTTAGAAAAGGAAGAGCAGAACTTATCGACAAGAGCAAGAGCCCTGCATTGGACAGCTGCCCGCAACGTCGTGGCGTTTGTGTACGTGTTTACACAACCACTCCTAAAAAGCCTAATTCCGCAATGCGTAAAGTGGCACGTGTTCGTCTCACCAACCAGAAGGAAGTTAACGCTTACATCCCGGGTGAAGGTCACAACCTGCAAGAGCACAGCATCGTTATGGTGCGCGGCGGACGTGTAAAAGACCTGCCGGGTGTTCGCTACCACATCGTTCGTGGTACACTCGATACCGCCGGAGTGGCTAACCGCTTGCAACGTCGCTCTAAGTACGGCGCTAAAAGACCGAAAGCTAAAAAGTAAGCTCTATTTAACTAACTAAAAGTTCCATACGATGGGACAGATTTTAATGGGTTGATCGGTTGAGTAAGTTTCTACGGGTTAGAAACTGAAGAAATTGGACAGCCAAAAAAAATTACTAAAATGAGAAAAGCAAAACCAAAGAAACGTGTCATCCTTCCGGATCCTAAATTCGGAGAAGTGATGGTCGCAAAATTTGTCAACCACCTCATGCTCGACGGTAAAAAAAGTATCGCATATGGCGTCTTCTATACCGCTCTCGACTTGGTTGAACAAAAAAACAAAGAAGCAGAGAAATCGGCTCTTGACATTTGGAAAGCCGCTCTGGACAATATCACCCCGCTCGTAGAGGTTAAGTCCAAACGTATCGGTGGTGCTACCTTCCAGGTTCCTACCGAAATCCGCGCTGACCGTAAAGAGTCCATCGCAATGAAAAACATGATTTCTTTCGCACGCAAACGTGGAGGCCATTCCATGGCTGAAAAACTCGCTGCTGAAATCATGGACGCTATTAACAACCAGGGCGGTGCCTTCAAACGTAAAGAGGATATGCACCGTATGGCTGAAGCTAACCGTGCATTCGCACACTTCCGTTTCTAATAAATTTCAAGATTGAATGGCTAAACACGATCTGAAATATAACAGAAACATCGGCATCATGGCACACATCGATGCCGGAAAAACAACGACTTCCGAGCGTATCCTGTTCTACACCGGACTGACTCACAAAATCGGTGAGGTACACGACGGTGCTGCTACAATGGACTGGATGGAGCAGGAACAAGAGCGCGGTATCACTATCACTTCCGCCGCTACTACAACCTTCTGGAACTATGCAGGTGATAAATATAAAATCAACCTCATTGACACTCCGGGGCACGTGGACTTTACCGTGGAAGTGGAGCGCTCACTCCGTATCCTCGACGGCGCCGTGATGGCGCTCTGCGCTGTGGGAGGCGTTCAGCCCCAGTCGGAAACAGTCTGGAGACAAGCGGACAAATATAACGTACCGCGCCTGTGCTATGTCAATAAAATGGACCGTAGCGGCGCTAACTTCTTCGACGTCGTACGACAAATCCGGGAAGTGCTCGGCGCAACACCGTGCCCCATCCAAATCCCTGTCGGAGCCGAAGAAACCTTCAAAGGTGTCGTTGACCTCGTCCGCATGAAAGCTATCCTGTGGCACGACGAGACAATGGGAGCTGAATACGAAGTAACTGACATACCCGCTAACCTCGTGGCCGAAGCCGAGGAATGGCGTGATAAGATGCTGGAGACTGTCGCCGAGTTCGACGACGCGCTTATGGAGAAATACTTCTCCGACCCATCCACTATCACAGAGGACGAAATACGTGCCGCTATCCGTAAAGGATGTATCAGCATGCGCATCTTCCCCGTTATCTGTGGTAGCTCCTTCAAAAACAAAGGAGTACAGACAATGCTGGATGCCGTTTGCGCTTATCTGCCAAGCCCGCTCGATACTCCGGAAATAGACGGCGTGGACCCGCGTAACGAGAAGGCTATCTCACGCAAACCTGCGGACGATGAACCGCTCTGCGCACTGGCATTCAAAATCGCTACGGACCCATATGTCGGACGACTCTGCTATTTCAGAGTTTACTCGGGTAAACTCGAAGCAGGCTCGTACGTCTATAACCCGCGTTCAGGAAAAAAAGAACGTATCAGCCGTATATTCCAGATGCACTCGAACCACCAGAACCCCGTTGACTTCATCGCCGCGGGCGACATAGGCGCGGGCGTAGGTTTTAAGGATATACGCACGGGCGATACACTCTGCGATGAGGAAAAACCTATCGTACTCGAGTCCATCGAATTCCCGGCACCTGTAATCGGTATCTCTGTAGAACCGAAAAGCCAGGCTGACCTCGACAAACTCGGCGTCGGACTCGCTAAACTCGCGGAGGAAGACCCAACCTTTACCGTTAAAACAGACGAACAGACTGGACAAACAGTCATCTCTGGTATGGGCGAATTACACCTCGAGATTATTATTGACCGTCTCAAACGCGAGTTTAAGGTAGAGTGCAACCAGGGACGTCCGCAAGTCGCTTACCGGGAGGCTATCAGCGCACCGGTTGAACTCCGTGAAACCTATAAGAAACAATCAGGTGGTCGCGGTAAGTTCGCCGACATGATAGTTCGCGTTGAACCGGCTGACGAAGACTTCGAAGGAAGCCTCCAATTCATCAACGAAGTCAAAGGCGGTAATATTCCTAAAGAGTATATACCTGCTATCGAAAAAGGCTTCCAGACCGCAATGAAAAATGGTGTACTGGCGGGATTCCCCGTGGATAAACTCAAAGTAACCGTCATCGACGGTAGCTTCCACCCCGTGGACTCCGACCAACTGTCCTACGAAATATGCGCACAAATCGCATTCAAAAACGCTTGCGTAAAGGCTAAACCCGTTCTCATGGAGCCGATTATGAAAATAGAAGTCGTTACTCCCGAAGAAAGCATGGGCGACGTCATCGGCGACTTGAACAAAAGACGTGGACAGGTAGAAGGCATGGACACTGCACGTACCGGAGCTCGTATTATCAAAGCACACGTTCCATTGTCCGAAATGTTCGGATATGTAACGGCCCTGCGTACAATCACGAGCGGACGGGCTACAAGCAGCATGGAGTTCAGCCACTACGCACCCGTTAGCAGCGCTATCGCAAAAACAGTACTTACTGAATGCGGAGGACGCGCTGACTTAGTCTGACAAATAAATCACGTGCGAGCGCGCACGTACTTATAATTAATGCACACGCGCGGGTCATCTAAGCGAATGACTCTTTAGGGGTCTGCGCGTGTGAAAATAACAAAAACAAATTTAATTAAAAGTAACAATGAGTCAAAAAATTCGTATCAAACTGAAATCTTTCGACCACAACTTGGCTGACAAATCTGCTGAGAAAATCGTAAAGACGGTTAAAGCTACGGGAGCTGTCGTTAGCGGACCTATTCCTCTGCCAACCCACAAACGTATCTTTACCGTAAACCGCTCAACCTTCGTTAACAAGAAGAGCCGTGAGCAATTCGAACTCGCTAACTACAAGCGACTAATCGACATCTACAACAGTAACAACAAAACCGTTGAAGCACTCATGAAATTAGAGCTCGCCAGCGGAGTTGAAGTCGAGATCAAAGTGTAATACAACAACAGACCACTTCCGACGGATAGCAACAGTGTCACAACACAACGAAACCCGGCGGCGAGAGTGGAAGTAAACTAATTATTAATAATTTAATCTAGCTTAAAAATGCCAGGATTATTAGGTAAAAAAATCGGAATGACATCCGTTTTCGGTGCCGATGGGAAAAACGTACCATGCACCGTTATTGAAGCTGGTCCTTGCGTAGTAACGCAACTAAAGACAGTGGAGAAAGACGGTTATCAGGCTGTTCAAGTAGGTTTCAAGCAGAAGAGCGAGAAGCACACGAACAAGGCTGAAGCCGGTCATTTCAAGGCTGCAGGCGTCAATCCTATGCGCTATCTCGCAGAGTTTGACGGATTTGACCAGGAGTTAAAGCTGGGTGATGAGATCAATGTAAACATCTTCGAAGAAGGTACTTATGTTGACGTAGTAGGCACCAGCAAAGGTAAAGGTTTCCAAGGTGTTGTGAAACGCCATGGTTTCGGTGGAGTAGGTCAATCTACTCACGGTCAGGACGACCGTCTTCGTGCACCGGGTTCAGTAGGTGCTTGTGCTTATCCGAGCCGCATCTTCCCGGGTACACGTATGGCAGGCCACATGGGCCAAGACCGCGTAACCGTACAAAACCTCGTAGTTTTGAAAGTAATCCCTGAGTACAACCTCATCATGGTCAAAGGTTCTATTCCCGGAGCAAAAAACAGTATCGTAACTATTAACAAGTAAGAAGTATGGAAATTAGTATTTTGAATCAAGCCGGTGAAAAAACCGGAAAGAAGATCAAACTCAATGACGAGATCTTCGGAATCGAGCCTAACGACCACGCTATCTACTTGGACGTTAAGCAGTTCTTGGCTAACAACCGTCAAGGTACGGCGAAAGCTAAACAACGTAGTGAGAACGCACACTCAACACGCAAACTCGGACGCCAGAAAGGAGGAGGAGGAGCTCGTCCCGGTGACCTCAAATCTCCGGTACGCGTAGGTGGTGGTACCATCTTCGGACCCGTTCCACGAGACTTTAGCTTCAAACTCAACAAAAAGGTAAAACAACTTGCACGCCGTTCCGCTCTCAGCCTGCGCGCTAAACAAGACCAACTCATCGTACTCGATAACCTCGCTTTCGAGGCTCCGAAAACAAAATCAATGGTTGACGTGCTCGCTAAACTCAATGTTACTGGCAAAAAAGTACTCTTCGTACTGCCTGAAAACAACGACGTTGTTATCAAATCTGCACGTAACATCGAACGCACTAACGTTGTTACCGTTAACGAACTCAATACATACGCAATCATGAACTCGAACGCACTCATACTGTTGAAAGACAGCGTGAAAGCTATCGAAGAAACTTTAGCATAAGGAGGCAAGATTATGGCAATTATTATTAAACCTATCGTCACTGAAAAGATGACCGCCGCCGGCGAGAAGTTCAACCGCTATGGTTTCCGCGTAGAGCGTACTGCCAATAAAGTGCAAATCAAAAAGGCAGTAGAAGAAATGTACAATGTACAGGTGGAAGACGTTAATACACTCGTCGTTGCGCCTAAAAATAAACAACGCTGGACCCGCTCTGGACTCCTCCGTGGCGCACAACAAGCTTACAAAAAAGCCATCGTTACATTGAAAGAAGGTGAAACAATTGATTTTTATAGCAATATCTAAAAATGGCTGTACGTAAATTAAAACCCACTACACCGGGGCAAAGACACAAAGTTATTGGCGCGTTTGAGACAATTACCGCAAGCGCACCAGAGAAGTCTCTCGTGTTTGGTAAGCTGAAAACGGGTGGTCGCAACAATCACGGTAAAGAGACCATGCGTTATATCGGCGGCGGACACAAGCAGAAATTCCGCGTAATTGACTTCAAACGCAATAAAGACGGTGTACCCGCAGTCGTAAAAACTATCGAGTATGACCCGAACCGATCGGCTCGTATCGCACTCCTCTTCTACGCTGACGGTGAAAAGCGTTATATGCTTGCTCCTAACGGATTGCAAGTAGGTCAAACTGTTCTCTCAGGTTCCGGCATCGCTCCTGAAGTAGGAAATGCACTGCCTCTCTCAGAAATCCCTCTGGGAACACTCGTGCATAACATCGAACTACGTCCCGGACAAGGAGCACAAATGGTACGCTCTGCCGGAGTGTTCGCACAACTCGCTGGACGTGAGGATAAATACGCAATGATCAAATTGCCTTCAGGTGAACTCCGTAAAGTACTCGCAGCTTGCCGCGCTACCGTCGGAGTCGTTGGCAATAGCGATCACGCTCTCGAAAAATCTGGTAAGGCTGGACGTAGCCGCTGGCTGGGACGTCGCCCGCATAACCGTGGTGTTACTATGAACCCGGTTGATCACCCAATGGGTGGTGGTGAAGGCCGCGCATCTGGTGGACATCCACGTAGCCGCAAAGGCTTACTGGCTAAGGGATATAAGACCCGTCATCCGAAGAATCAGTCTAACCAATATATTATTGAAAGACGTAAAAAGTAACCTATTAAACAGAAGAGAATTATGAGTCGTTCATTGAAAAAAGGACCGTTTATCAACGTTAAGTTGGAGAAAAAAGTGCTTGCTATGAATGAGGCTAACAAAAAAGAAGTTGTTAAAACCTGGTCACGTGCAAGTATGATCTCTCCTGATTTCGTAGGTCACACAATCGCCGTTCATAACGGAAATAAATTCATTCCTGTTTACGTAACCGAAAATATGGTAGGACACAAACTCGGTGAGTTCGCACCTACACGTATCTTCCGTGGACACGCAGGAAAGAAATAATCCACTAATCATTCACAACAAATTAAAAAATTTTAGACAATGGGTGCTAGAAAACATAACTCAGCTGAAGCAATGAAAGAAGCTCGCAAGAGCCAGTACTTTGCTAAGCTTAATAACGTTCCTACCTCCCCGCGAAAAATGCGCCTTGTTGCTGACATGATTCGTGGTATGGAAGTGAACCGTGCCCTCGGTGCTCTGCACTTCTCAACTAAAGAAGCTAGCCGGGCTCTCGAGAAATTACTCAAATCAGCTATCGCTAACTGGGAAAACAAAACCGGCAAAAAAGCTGATTCTGAAACTCTCTATGTAACTAATATCATGGTTGACGGAGGTATGATGCTTAAACGTCTGCTGACCGCTCCTCAAGGTCGCGGATATCGTATCCGTAAACGCTCTAACCATGTAACTATCTTTGTTGATACCAAAACTAATAAAGCTGAGTAAGACTATGGGACAAAAAATTAATCCAATCGCCAACCGTCTCGGAATCGTCCGTGGTTGGGACAGCAACTGGTTCGGTGGCAAAAAATACGGTGACACCATCCTCGAAGATCAGAAGATCCGTGACTACCTGAACGCACGTCTTGCAGAGGCTAACATTAGCCGTATCGTCATCGAAAGAACTCTGAAACTTGTAACCGTAACTGTCTGCACTGCTCGCCCCGGGTATATCATCGGTAAGGGTGGACAAGAAGTTGACAAATTGAAAGAGGAACTGAAGAAAATCACCAAACAAGATGTACAAATCAACATCTTCGAAATCAAACGCCCGGAACTTGACGCTACTATCGTAGCACAGAAAGTGGCTAAACAACTCGAAGGTAAAGTGGCGTACCGCCGTGCCGTTAAAATGGCTATCGCTTCTACTATGCGTATGGGAGCTGAAGGTATCAAAATCCAAATCAGCGGACGTCTCAACGGCGCTGAAATCGCACGCTCTGAAATGTACAAAGAAGGACGTACTCCTCTGCACACTCTCCGTGCTGACATCGACTACTGCCACGTAGGTGCCCTCACAAAAGTAGGTATCCTCGGCGTCAAAGTATGGATCATGCGCGGCGAAGTGTACGGAAAAAAAGACCTCGCTCCTAACTTTACACAACAACAAGGACGCGCCGGAGAACGACGCGACGACCGTAGAGGCGGTGAACGACGTGGAAGAAGAGGTGATTTCCGCAGAAATAACAAATAATAATGTTAAACGATTTGTAGATTACAGTTATGTTACAACCTAAGAAAACAAAATTCCGCCGCTCGCAAAAAGGCCGCATCAAAGGCTTAGCACAACGCGGTAATGAGCTCGCTTTCGGCTCATTCGGTATCAAAAGCCTTGGTACCATCTGGTTGACAGGTCGTCAAATCGAAGCAGCCCGTGTAGCCGTTACCCGTTATATGCAACGTCAAGGTCAAGTCTGGATCCGAGTGTTCCCGGACAAACCAATCACCAAAAAACCCTTGGATGTTCGTATGGGTAAAGGTAAAGGTGCTCCTGAAGGATTCGTCGTTCCTTTGGAACCCGGACGTATCATCTTCGAAGTCGATGGCGTTCCTTACGAGGTAGCTAAAGAGGCTTTGCGCCTCGCAGCTCAGAAACTCCCTATTACAACCAAATTTGTCGTAAGACGTGATTACGACGCAACCCAACTCGTATAATTAAAGGATTATGAAAACCGCTGAAATTAAAGAATTAACAACCGCTGAGATTCAAGAACGTCTCGCTGCTGAAAAAGAAGCTCTCGTTCGCATGAAACTGAATCACAGTATTTCTCCGCTCGACAATCCGTTGCAGATTAAGGTTGCTCGTAAGACAATCGCTCGCCTTGCAACTGAACTTCGTAAGAGAGAATTAACAAAGTAAAATCGAACGAAAATGGAAACAAGAAATCTTAGAAAAGAGCGTCAAGGGGAAGTCGTTTCCAACAAAATGGATAAGACAATCGTCGTAGCCGTTAAGTGGAAAGAAAAACACCCTATCTATGGCAAGTTTGTCAATAAAACTCGCAAGTTCCATGTTCATGACGAGAAAAACGAAGCCGGTATCGGAGATACTGTCCGTATCATGGAAACTCGTCCGCTGAGCAAAACTGTTCGCTGGCGTCTAACTCAAATAATTGAAAGGGCTAAGTAATATGGTACAACAAGAATCAAGACTTACAGTTGCGGACAACTCAGGTGCAAAAGAGGCACTCGTAATCCGCGTACTCGGAGGCACACGCAAACGCTATGCTTCCCTTGGAGACACCGTTGTAGTAGCCGTTAAGGGCGTCATCCCTTCCAGCGAAATCAAGGACGGTACGGTTAGCCGTGCAATCGTTGTTCGCGTGAAGAAAGAAGTACGTCGCGCCGATGGTAGTTACATCCGCTTTGATGATAACGCTTGCGTTCTCATCTCTAACGCTGGTGAACTCCGCGGTAGCCGTATCTTCGGCCCGGTAGCTCGTGAGCTCCGTCAAACGAACATGAAAATTATTTCTCTGGCACCTGAAGTGCTTTAATCATCTAAATTTTTACAGTAATGGCAAAATTACATATTAAAAAAGGTGATATCGTCTACGTGAATGCAGGTGCTTCGAAGGGCAAAACCGGTCGCGTACTGGAAGTGCTCGTAGAGAAACAACGTGCAATTGTAGAAGGTGTCAATATGGTATCTAAGAGTACCAAACCTAATGCAAAGAACCCACAAGGTGGAATAGTTAAACAGGAGAGCCCTATCCATATCTCTAACCTCAACCCCGTAGAGGACGGCAAACCCGTTCGCGTAGGTCGCGTTAAGAAGGATGGTAAACTCGTCCGCGTAAGTAAAAAATCAGGTAAAGAACTCTAAGCAATGAATACAGCAAGTCTTAAACAAGATTATCAGGAGCGCATCGTTCCTATCTTGATGAAAGAGTTTAACTACACTACTGTTATGCAGTGCCCGAAACTCCAAAAAATTGTCCTCAATCAGGGCCTCGGCGAAGCTGTAGCTGACAAAAAGATCATCGAGGTCGCTCAACAAGAGATGACTCTTATCGCTGGTCAAAAAGCCGTTGCTACTGTTTCCAAAAAAGATATCGCTAACTTCAAGGTTCGTAAAAAAATGCCTATCGGCGTGCGCGTAACTCTCCGCGGTGATCGTATGTACGAGTTCTTGGAGCGTCTCGTTCGCGTTGCCCTGCCACGTATCCGTGACTTCAAAGGCATCAACAACAAGATGGATGGCCGTGGTAACTATACCCTCGGTATCACTGAGCAGATTATCTTCCCTGAAATTAATATCGATAACATCACCAAACTCCTCGGTATGAACATCACTTTCGTTACTACCGCTAAAACAGACGAAGAGGGATTCGCTCTCCTTCGTGAGTTTGGGCTCCCGTTCAAAAAGTAACCTTTAAACGTAATCAACTATGGCTAAAGAATCAATGAAAGCCCGCGAGGTTAAACGTGCTAAACTCGTAGCTAAATACGCTGCTAAACGTGCACAACTCCTCAAGGATGGTGACTACGAAGGTCTCCAAGCACTTCCGAAAAACGCCAGCCCGGTTCGCCTACACAATCGCTGCAAAATCACCGGACGTCCGAAAGGTTACATGCGTGCATTCGGTCTCAGCCGTATTCAATTCCGTGAGATGGCTTCCAAAGGACTCATCCCCGGCGTGAAGAAAGCTAGCTGGTAAAAATATTCCGTAAGTTCCGGAATGTCCGATAACAGGTAGTTCCGGAATACTGCGGTAAGTTAACTTCAAGTATTAAACAATGTCAGGACAGACCTGATAATTTTAAAAACAACAAACAAATGACAGATCCAATCGCAGATTATCTGACTCGACTCAGAAATGCAATCAAAGCAGGACACCGCGTCGTCGAAGTCCCAGCTTCGAATCTGAAAAAAGAGATCACACGTATCTTGTTTGAGAAAGGATATATCCTCTCTTACAAATTCGTGGAAGATGGACCTCAAGGTACTATCAAAATCGCCTTGAAGTATGATCCCGTTAACAAAGTTAACGCCATCAAAAGTTTACAACGTGTTTCAACTCCAGGTTTGAGACAATACGTCGGCTATCGTGAAATGCCGCGTGTGCTCAACGGACTCGGTATCGCTATCCTCAGTACCTCCAAAGGCGTCATGACCAACAAAGAGGCTGCAGGACAAAAACTGGGTGGGGAGGTTATTTGTTACGTATATTAATGAAGGAGGAAAGTTATGTCAAGAATTGGTAAATTACCTATCGCTATTCCTGCCGGAGTTACCGTAGCAGTTAGCCCTGAAAATGTAGTCACCGTTAAAGGTCCTAAAGGCGAACTCGTTCAAGCTGTTGACCCGATCATCACTGTTACCGTCGAAGACGGAGTTTGCCACGTTACACGTCCAAATGACGAAAAAGAATCCCGTGCTAAACACGGACTCTATCGTGCTCTAATCCACAATATGGTTTATGGCGTAAGTGAAGGCTATAAAGCAACACTCGAACTCGTCGGTGTCGGTTACCGCGTTGAACTCGCACAACCGCAAGTGCTTAACTTCTCTCTCGGTTATACACACCCTATCTACCTCGGATTACCCAAGGAAGTAAAGGTAGAAACTAAAACCGAACGTAACCAAAACCCGTTGGTAATGCTTGAATGCGCTGACAAACAACTCCTCGGACAAATTTGCGCTAAGATTCGCTCTTTCCGCAAACCCGAACCTTATAAAGGTAAAGGTATTCGCTTCCAAGGTGAAGTCGTTCGTCGCAAAGCTGGTAAATCTGCTGGTAAATAATAAGAAAGGAATATAAACTATGGATAAGAAAATTGCACGTAGAGCTAAAATTAAAGCTACTATCCGTACCAAAGTAAATGGTACCGCTGAGCAACCTCGTCTGACTGTATTCCGTTCGAACTGCCAGATTTATGCTCAAGTGATTGATGACGTGAAGGGCGTTACACTCGCTGCTGCCTCATCACTCGCTGTTAAAGATAAAATGACCAAGACTGAGAAAGCTAAGAAAGTAGGCGCTCTCATCGCCGCTGCTGCTAAGAAAGCAGGCGTTGAACAAGTCGTCTTCGATCGTAACGGCTACCTCTATCACGGTCGTGTACAAGCTTTGGCTGACGCTGCCCGCGAAGCCGGTCTCAAATTCTAAAAACAACTGATAGTTATGAATAGAGTAAAAACAACACAAGACTTGGAGCTCCAGGAGCGCCTCGTTGCAGTCAACCGCGTAACTAAAGTTACAAAAGGTGGACGTACTATGACATTCGCAGCCATCGTTGTTGTTGGAAACGGTAACGGTGTAGTTGGTTATGGCCTTGGTAAAGCAGGCGAAGTTACCGCCGCTATTGCTAAAGGAACCGAAGCTGCCAAAAAGAACCTCATTCAAGTGCCTGTTCTCAAGGGTACTGTTCCTCACGAGCAGTATGCTAAGTTTGGCGGAGCACGAGTTTACCTCCAACCCGCTACTCACGGTACAGGAGTAAAAGCCGGTGGTGCTATGCGTGCCGTCCTCGAATCAGCAGGCGTTCGCGACGTCCTCGCTAAATCCAAAGGTTCGTCTAACCCTCACAACCTCGTGAAGGCTACTATCGCCGCGCTCGGTGAAATGCGGGATGCAAGACAAGTAGCTCAGAACCGTGGCGTAAGCCTCGATGTAGTGTTTAACGGATAAAATTGTGTAAGACTATGGCAAAGATTAAAATTCAACAAGTACGCGGTACTATTAAGTGCCCGAAAGTGCAGAAATTAACAATGGAAGCGCTCGGTCTTCACAAAATGAACGCTATCGTGGAGCACGAAGCTACACCTGCCATCCTCGGTATGGTAGAGAAAGTTAAACACCTTGTTAAAGTTATTGATTAATCCTAAAAACAACTAAGCATTATGGAATTAAATAATTTAACTCCGGCTGCTGGTTCAGTTAAGACCGCGAAACGTGTTGGCCGTGGTGCCGGCTCGGGACTCGGTGGAACTTCTACCCGTGGTCATAAGGGTGCA
>CAMOJP010000009.1 GCA_946617165.1 uncultured Bacteroidales bacterium | reverse complement strand
CTAAACATACTTGAGCAGTCTGCTCCCGCGAGATCGAAGCTCCGCAAATCGATGCTCTCTAACTTGGCATCATTATAGAAGAGGTATTTCATACTCGTAACAGATGCCGTCTTGATGTATTGTAATCCTTCCACCTTTGTCATATTCGATAAGTTATAGAAGGCGTAATCTATATTTGTAATTTGAGCATTAGCAACGGCAGGGTCTATTTTTATCGTTTTTACAGCGTTTCTATCATCCTCGTTAAGATTATAGTTTATACTTATACCTCCCATTAAAGTCGACTCTTTATCATATCGAACGTGAAGTATGTCCCCAACTACTACCTTGTAGAGTTGGTTGGTGTAAGTCTCCTCTCCGGTAAAGTATCCGGGTACGAGGGAGTTGTCCGGGTGCGCCATAGCTAATCCGGAACCGCCGGAAGTAGTGCCCTTTCCGCCTACAAGGCTTGTGCAACCATCAAACATCGCCCAACCATCTGTAATAGATAATTTACTCCAGTCCTCATTGCAGTATATCGTTTTTAGGTTGGAGCAGTTGCAAAACATATTACTAACATTTTTAAGGCTACTTTTATTCCAATAGTCACCATTTGCGTTAAGATTAATTGTAGTTAACTTTTTACATCCATAGAACATGTAATCCATATCCGTCACATTGCCCGTACTAAAGTCAGCCACTAATTTTGTCATGTCTAAATTTTGGCAAGCGTAGAACATATAAGCCAAATCTGTCACAGAGGATGTGTAAAAACGCTCTCCTCCATTGATTTCTTTCAATGCCTTGCAATTGTAGAACATACTACTCATATCCGTTACGGTAGATGCCCTATTAATATAATATGGTAATGTAAGTGTCTCTAATGCACGACACTCGGCAAACATCTGTTTCATATATTTCACCTTGTCGGTATTAAAGTGACTGATATCGAGTTTGGTTAGCTTAGCGCAATTATAGAACATTCCTTCCATATTAACCATTTCGGATGTCTTGAGATAACTCAAGTTATTAATAGTCGTCAAATTGTAGAGATTATAGAAGAAGTGATAACCTGTAGCTGGTTGTGCAGATTTGACAGAGGACGTAAAAGTAACCGTTGTAATTTTGTTCTCATTACCCCTGTAAATATCTGATTCCCACATCGTTTTTCCGCCGAGTTCACTGCGTTTATCGTCGTAATAGAACGTAACCGTGGTTTTGTCAGAACTTAATACCGCATACAACGTAGCGGCATTGATTTTTTGTACGCCCGCCAGACCTCCAAGCAAGGCAAGGGCAACGAGTAGAAGTTTCTTCACAACAAAGTGTATTTAAGATTATTATTTATTGTATTAAATGGTCATCCTTGGAAATAGACTGCAAAGATACGTTTTTTTAACGACATATGCAAATTTTTCTTGCACATTTAAGATAAAAGCAGTACTTTTGCACTCGGAATGAAACGAACAGCAGAAGAGATAGCACTGGATAAAGCACGCGGGCGATTGAACCGTCGTTTCCATATGGCGTGTGCCAATTACGGTCTGTTGGAAGATGGTGACCACGTACTCATAGGATTGAGCGGCGGCAAAGACTCGTTGCTGCTGACCGAGTTATTAGGTCGCCAAGCCAAGATCTACAAGCCGTCTATCCGGGTAACGGCTGTCTATGTGTCTGTAGATAATATCGGTTACCTAACGGACGTGGAGTACATGCGGTCTTATTGCTCGGAATTTGGAGTGCCGTTTATCCATAAGACGACGCGCTACGACGAGCAGCCTGCGAGCCATCGCAACAAGAACCATTGTTTTCTATGTTCGTGGTATCGCCGCAAAGCGCTATTTGATACTGCGCGCGACCTGAATTGCAACAAGATTGCGTTAGGACATCATCGTGACGACATCTTAGAGACATTACTGATGAATATGGTATATGGCGGTAATATCTCTACAATGCCTCCGATGCTTCAGTTGGATAAGATGCCCCTACGTATTATACGTCCTTTATGTTTATGCGACGAAGCGATGATACGCCGTTATGCTGAGTTGGCGGGCTACCGGAAACAAGTGAAGTTATGTCCCTACGAACATGAGTCATCGCGTGCGCGCACGAAAAATATAATAGGTATGCTCTCGGAACTGAACTCGGACGTACGAGACAGCATGTGGGCAGCAATGGAAAATATCAAGCGGGAGTACTTGCCGGTTAAAGGGTTATAGGAGAAATGGTTATAGGTGAAAGGTTAAAGGATATGATACAAGCATTACAGACAGTAGGATTATTGATAGCGTCCAATATATTTATGACGCTGGCGTGGTATGCACATCTTAAGATGGCAGAGTATTCATGGTTTCAGAAATGGCCTATTATAGCCGTTATCGCCTTTTCGTGGGGCATTGCTTTTTTCGAGTATTGCTTACAAGTGCCGGCAAACCGTATCGGTTTTGAAGGCACCGGCGGTCCGTTCAATATAATGCAGTTGAAGGTGATTCAGGAAGTGATAACGCTTATCGTGTTTATTGCCTTTTCGATGATAGCCTTTCATATGCAACTGAAGTGGAATCATATTGTTGCGGCACTATGTTTAGTGGCAGCAGTGTATTTCGTATTTGGATTTAAAGGGTGAAAGATTAAAGATTAAAGGTTATAGGTTATAGAAAAAGAGTCCGGTGAGCCGGACTCTTTTTGTTATAGATACGTAAATTGTGAAGTAATCGTTGTGATTATTTCTTTTTACGATCGCCGTAACGAGACATGAATTTATCTACACGACCAGCAGTATCCACGAGTTTGGATTTACCTGTATAGAATGGGTGGCTGGTGTTAGATATTTCGAGTTTGATGAGCGGATATTGTTGTCCATCTATCTCGATGGTGTCTTTAGTAGCAGCTGTAGAACGGCTGAAGAATTGTGTGCCGTCCGACATGTCTTTGAAAACTACAACGCGGTAGTTATCCGGATGAATTCCTTGTTTCATAATTTCAATTGTTTTTAATTATTCAGCAACTACGTTGAGTTTTATTTCAGCTTTAACCTCTCTGTGCAGGCGTGCAGTAGCGACAGCCTCACCGAGTTCTTTAACAGGTTCGATAGATATAATCTTGCGGTCGATGTCAAATCCTTGTGCGCTGAGTGCTTCAGCGATTTGCGCAGTAGTAACGGTACCGAAGATTTTTCCGTCCTCGTTAGCTTTCACAGCGACGTTGATAACAGTAGCAGCGAGTTTCTCTGCGAGTTGTTGTGCGTCTGCGAGTTGTTGTGCGAGTTTTTTAGCCTGTTGTTTGAGGTTCTCGTTGAGTTGTTTTACATTGCTTTCGTTGGCGATGACAGCCAGTTTGTTAGGGATGAGGTAGTTACGTCCGTACCCTTCCTTAACTTTGACGATATCGTTTTTGTAGCCTAAGTTAGCTACGTCTTGTACCAAAATGACTTGCATAATAGTTTTCGTTTTTAGGGGTTACACATTATTTCATCATATCGGTTACGTAAGGCAGCAGAGCCAAGTGACGTGCTTTTTTTACAGCCTGAGCGACTTTGCGTTGGAATTTCAACGAAGTGCCGGTGATACGACGAGGCAGGATTTTACCTTGCTCGTTGAGGAACTTTTTAAGGAACTCTGGATCCTTGTAGTCGATGTACTTGATACCGCTTTTTTTGAAACGGCAGTACTTTTTCTTTTTGTCCTGATTCTGTTGTGGAGTCAGGTAGCGAACTTCTTCTTGTGCCATGATTAAGCCTCCTCTACTTTAGGTTCAACACTAGCCGTTTTGTTGTGGCGGCGTTTTTCTGAATACTCGTAAGCATACTTGTCGAGACGAGTAGTGAGGAAACGCAGAATGCGTTCGTCACGGCGGAATGCAGTTTCGAGCGTTGCGATAACAGCAGGTTCTACATCAAATTGAAGCAAAGCATAGAATCCCGTAGTCTTGCCTTGGATAGGATATGCGAGTTTGCGCAGACCCCACTCCTCGTGACCAAGAATGGTGCCGCCATTCTCTGTGAGAAGTTTCTCGAATTTTGCTACCGCTTCCTTCATCTGTGGCTCAGACAAAACGGGAGTAAGAACGAAAGCGGCTTCGTAATGATTTAACATAAATAATTTGTTTTTTAATTAATTTGTACTATGCTTCTTGACCCGAACGGCTTAATGGGTGTCGAACCGCTCGACAAAAAGCGCGCAAAAGTACTGCTTTTATTTGGAATACACAAATTTTTTTATAAAAAAATGCATTTTCTAGCAAAAATCGTCAAAATCAGCAAAGAATAGGCTAAGGATACGCATAACATACGCCCAAGATACGCTAATACTACGCCAAAATATATTTTTTTGTACTTTTTAGCAAATTTATTTGGTCGTTTCAATATTTTATTGTACTTTTGCGGTCGAAAATAAAATTTAATCCGATTAAAATCGAAAAATCGCGTCGTTTTGACGCTAAAAATATGAATTTATTAGATTAAAAAGCACATGAACAATCGTTTCGAAGCATTAAACAAGGCAACATCGCATTTGCCGGTAGTTCCTTCTAAACCGGAAGGAAAAGTGAAAGATTATTTCGCCGCGGATGTTTTTACCCGCGAACGAATGAAAGAGTATATCGCGGAGGATGTACTTAGCCAGTTATTTGACGACATAGATAACGGTCGTACTATACACCGTGACATCGCCAATACAGTAGCTATTGGCATGCGCAAATGGGCCATGGATCATGGCGCAACACATTACACGCACTGGTTTCAGCCATTGACGGGCGGTACGGCGGAGAAGCACGATGCTTTCTTTACGCTGAACAAAGACGGATTGCTGATGGAAGAATTTACTGGTGACGCGCTCTATCAACAGGAACCGGATGCCTCATCTTTCCCTTCAGGAGGTATCCGCAACACCTTTGAAGCAAGAGGTTATTCAGCTTGGGATCCATCGTCACCCGTTTTTCTCATCAGCGACACGCTCTGTATTCCAACTGTATTTGTGGCATACACAGGCGAAGCGTTGGACTACAAAACGCCACTTATTCGCTCGACGGCTGCACTATGTAAAGCTGCACGCGAAGTGTGTCAGTTCTTCGATAAGCAAGTCCGCCACGTGCACGCCAATCTAGGTTGGGAACAGGAATATTTCCTTGTGGACGAAGCGCTATATGACGCACGGCCTGACTTGTTACTGACCGGACGCACTTTGATGGGACATCTGTCAGCCAAAAACCAACAGCTTGAGGACCATTATTTCGGTGCTATCCCTGAGCGCGTGCGCAATTTTATGATGGATTTGGAGTTTGATGCGTTGCGCGCAGGAATTCCTATTCGCACTCGCCATAATGAGGTGGCACCTAACCAGTTTGAGATGGCTCCCATCTTTGAGGATGTGAACTTAGCCAATGACCATAACCTGCTCATCATGTCTATTATGGAACGCGTTGCGCGTAAGCATCACTTCCGCGTACTGCTGCATGAGAAACCATTTGCAGGCGTTAACGGTAGCGGTAAACATTGTAACTGGTCGATGCAGACCAATACAGGCATTAATTTGCTTGCTCCGGGTAAAAACCCATATCAAAACCTACAGTTCGTTACTTTCCTCGTCAATGTACTGATGGCAGTATATAAGTATAACGGTCTACTGAAAGCATCCATTGCCAGCGCTACGAATGAACATCGTCTCGGCGCAAATGAAGCTCCTCCTGCAATTATCTCGGTCTTCCTCGGCAAACAGATAAGCGAAGTCCTGGATAAATTAGAGCATGCTTCTGCCGAAAAAGGTATTATCATCAATGCCAAGAAGGAAATGAAACTTGGTGTTGCCAATATTCCGGAGATTCTGTTGGACAATACCGACCGAAACCGTACTTCACCATTTGCCTTCACCGGCAACCGCTTTGAGTTCCGCGCCGTAGGTTCTTCGGCTAACTGCGGCGCTGCGATGTTGGCACTGAATGCTGCCGTTGCAAACCAATTGTTCCAATTCAAAGCAGAAGTGGATAAACTCATCGAAAAGGGCGAACCAAAAGAGCGCGCGTTGTTCAAAGTCATTAAATCATATATCGTCACCTCCAAACCGATACGTTTTGATGGAAACGGGTATTCTGATGAATGGAAAACCGAAGCTGCTAAACGCGGCCTGGATTGCGAAACAAGTGTACCACTCATCTTCGACCGTTACCTCAATCCCGACGTCATCAACATGTTCAAGACAACGGAAGTTCTTACTGAAGCGGAACTACAGAGCCGCTGCGAAGTAAAGTGGGAGACCTATTCAAAGAAGTTACAAATAGAAAGCCGCGTGCTTGGTGATCTCGTTATCAACCATATTCTGCCTGCCGCTAAACGCTATCAAACCATGCTCCTGCAGAACGTTCTGGCTGTCAAACAAGTCTTTGCAGAAGACGAAGTGCGCAGCCTCAATGAGCAAGACTACTCCATCATTCGCCGCATCGAACATCATGCCGCAGCCATCATCGAGAAGGTGGAAAAAATGACTACAGCACGACACAAAGCCAACCATGAGAGTCCGACAGAACGCGACAAAGCCATTGCTTATCACGACCATGTCCTGCCAGTTATGGCCGCAATCCGCGAACACGTAGATGACCTGGAAATGATTGTTGATGACGAGTTGTGGACGCTGCCTAAATATCGTGAATTGATGTTCATCCATTAAAATGAAGACTATTCCGTTTATCAAAATGCATGGTTTGGGTAACGACTATGTGTACATAGACGCCACCCGGAAAGAGACTGCCGATATCATAGCCAATATAAACCCATCCGTGTTGGCTCGCCGAATGAGCGATAGACATTGGGGCGTAGGCTCAGACGGACTGGTTCTCATTCTGCCAAGCACTTGTGCAGACCTACGCATGCGCATGTTTAATGCTGACGGAAGCGAAGCTGAGATGTGCGGAAATGCGTCACGATGCATAGCTAAATATGCATACGAACAGGGACTTTGTGGCAGAAACATAACCTTGGAAACACTCGCAGGGGTAAAGCGCTTGACTCTACAAACGAATACACAAAATAAAGTCGAACAAGTGACTGTCGAAATAGGCATAAGCACAGGCAATCCCCATGAAGTGTTCATAGTAGATACAACGGACCAGTTCGATTCAAAGTTTGAAGAACTACAAATCGGTTCTCAATGGGCAGAACTACGTAGAAAAGCAAATATAGAGTGCGTATATGTCCTCAATCGTCATGAGATAAAGGTGCGCGTGTGCGAACGTGGAACTGGCGAAACCATGGCATGCGGAACCGGCGCATGCGCTTCTGCTGCAGCAGCCATGGATAAAGGACTGACTGACAACCATGTAACCGTTCACCTGCGCGGCGGCGATTTGGATGTGCAACGCGACAAAAAAGGTATCCTATACCTCACAGGAACCGCAACAGAGGTCTTCAGAGGCACTTATAATTGGGAGGAATAATTATGCGCTCGAACCTTTTTTTTCAACATCTGCAGAACAACTATCTGTTTTCAGAAGTCCAGCACCGCATTGAGACATATCAAATAATGCATCCGCAGGCACACATTCTGCGTTTAGGCGTTGGCGATGTCACATTACCTCTACCCGCACCTATTATTGACGCAATGCATCAAGCCGTTGAGGAATTAGGGCATATAGAAACCTTTCGCGGCTACTGTCTGGAGGAAGGCTATCCATGGTTACGCAAAGCCATTATAGATAACGACTATGCCCCACGTGGCATCCAACTAGACTTGGATGAAGTATTTGTTTCCGATGGTGCAGGAAGCGACTTGGGCAACCTGAGCGAACTGTTTGACCAACATAACCGCGTGGCTATACCCGACCCGTCTTATCCTGCCTATGTGGATGCAAGTCTCATGGCAGGAAGAACCATCACTTTCCTGCCTTGCTCGGCTGACAATGCTTTCGTGCCCGATTTACCTAAGGAACCAGCGGATATCATTTACCTGTGTTATCCCAACAACCCTACAGGAACAGTGCTGACACGCGAACAGCTGCAACGGTGGGTGGATTATGCCCACCAAAATCATAGTATCATTATCTACGATGGAGCCTACGAAGCCTATATAGAAGACCCAGACATCCCGCGTAGTATCTATGAAATAGATGGCGCGAAGGAAGTGGCTATTGAGGTGCGCAGTTACAGCAAATCAGCCGGTTTCACTTCCGTTCGTTGCGGTTATACGATCGTGCCTAAACAAACCGGCCTTCAAGCCATGTGGCTTAGACGCCAGTGTACCAAGTATAACGGAACGGCTTATGTCTCGCAAAGGGCGGCTGAAGCAACCTATACGCCGCAAGGCAAAAAGGCGGCACAAGCCAATGTGAATTATTATAAACAAACAGCCAGACTGCTTCGCAACGGATTGCAAGCTCTTGGCTATCAGGTCTATGGCGGCATCAATGCACCATATATTTGGTGCAAAACGCCACAAAACATGGACTCTTGGACATTCTTCGACTATCTGCTTAACCAATGCCAAGTGGCATGTACGCCGGGCGTAGGATTTGGACCGGCGGGTGAAGGATATGTACGTTTTTCCGCTTTCTCCGACCGTAAAGATTGCGAAGAAGCGTTAAAAAGGATAAAAAATCTTGCATAGTTAGAAAATTCTTTGTAATTTTGCGCCAAATTTATACAATATGTGTGGAATAGTAGGATATATCGGTAAACGCAAAGCCTATCCGATTTTGATTAAAGGCTTGCACCGTTTGGAATATCGCGGTTATGACAGCGCCGGCGTTGCGCTTATCAATGACCATGGCCAACTCAATGTTTACAAGGCCAAAGGTAAGGTGGCCGACCTTGAACAAGCAGTTGCCGACAAGGATACATCGGGTTATATCGGCATTGCCCATACTCGCTGGGCCACTCACGGAGAGCCCAATCAAGTCAATGCCCATCCGCATTACTCCGAGTCGGAGGAACTCGCCATTATCCATAACGGTATTATTGAAAACTACATCGTACTCAAGAAAGGTTTGATGCAGCATGGTTACACCTTCAAGTCGGACACAGACACGGAAGTGCTTATCCAACTCATAGAGTACACAAAACGCACAGATAACGTAGACCTAAAGAAGGCTGTGCAACTTGCTCTGCAACAGGTTGTTGGCGCATATGCTATCGCCGTTTTGGACCGCAACAACCCTACCAGAATTATTGCCGCCAGACAAGGAAGTCCGCTGGTTATCGGTATTGGTAAAGACGAGTTTTTCCTTGCTTCCGATGCCACACCGATTGTCGAATATACCGACCAGGTCGTTTATGTTGAGGACCAAGAGATTGTGTGCCTTGAATTGGGCAAAGACATTGAGATAACCACTATCCACAATGTGCCTAAAACGCCGGAAATCAAGAAGTTGGAGATGACGCTTTCGCAGCTTGAGAAAGGCGGTTTTCCGCACTTCATGCTCAAGGAGATTTTTGAGCAACCACGCACTTTGGCAGATTCGATGCGAGGTCGTGTGAATGTGGATATGAACAACATCGCGTTGTCCGGTTTCATTGATAACAAAGAACGTTTTCTCAAGGCCCCGCGCATCATTATCACCGCGTGCGGCACATCGTGGCACGCAGGTCTCATCGCCAAATATGCCATTGAGGAGTTCGCGCATATACCCGTTGAGGTGGAGTATTCGTCCGAGTTCCGTTACCGCAAGCCCGTTATCAACAAGGATGACGTTGTCATCGCCATCTCGCAATCGGGTGAAACGGCAGACACACTCGCGGCCATCCAACTCGCCAAGTCTAAAGGAGCGTTTATCTTCTCCATCTGTAATGTCATCGGTGCATCTATTCCGCGTGTTTCGGACAGCGGTTGTTATACCCACGTAGGACCGGAAATCGGCGTTGCATCCACCAAAGCGTTCACGGGTCAGGTAACCGCACTCACGATGCTGGCTGTCTGCATTGGACATGCAAAAGGCGCTATCAGGTACGACAAGTACTTGCGAATTATTAGCGAGCTGAACCTCATCCCACAAAAGATTGCACATATCTTGGAGCAGAGCGATGCCATTGCGGAGTTCGCAAAGACATTTATCGAAACCCAAAACGCACTCTATCTCGGCCGTGGATATAATTATCCTGTTGCTCTGGAAGGAGCGCTTAAACTGAAGGAAATCAGCTACATACACGCCGAAGGTTATCCGGCAGCCGAGATGAAACATGGCCCTATTGCCCTTATCACAGACCAGATGCCTGTTGTAGTAGTAGCACCTCATTGCGGCACATACGAGAAGATTGTTTCTAATATCCAGGAAATCAAAGCCCGCCAAGGTCGTGTTATCGCTGTCGTAACAGAAGGAGATAAGCAGGTGCGTGAAATGGCAGATTTCGCCATCACAGTGCCGGAGACCGAAGAATGTCTCACACCACTGCTGACGGTCATTCCGTTGCAGATTCTCGCTTATCATATTGCTGTCGTGAAGGGCTGCGATGTGGACCAACCACGCAACTTAGCAAAATCAGTTACTGTAGAATAAAAAATATTCATTAATCATTAATCATTGTCAATTATGATTAAAATCGCTATTATCGGTTACGGCAATATTGGACGAGCCGTAGAAGAAGCCGTTAAAACGGCACCGGACATGGAGTTAGCAGGTATCTATCACCACAATGACAACATAGATACTATCAACGCAGACGTAGCTGTGCTCTGCACGCCGACTCGCGAGACACCGGCTTATGCAGAACGCGTCATCAAACAAGGTATAGCCACTGTGGACTCCTTTGATATCCACACGCGCATAAACGAAGTACGCCATCTCCTGGATCCGCAGGACAAAGCCAATAAGACTGTCAGCATCATCGCCGCTGGTTGGGATCCGGGTTCAGACTCAATGGTTCGCGCACTTCTCTCCGCTATTGCGCCGGAAGGTATCACATACACCAATTTCGGTCCGGGTCGTTCCATGGGGCATACCGTTGCCGCCAAAGCGATTAAAGGAGTAAAGGATGCGTTGTCAATGACCATTCCCCTCGGTACGGGTATTCACCGTCGCATGGTATATATTGAGTTGGAGCCGGAAGCGGACTTCAAGAGCGTAGAAGAAGCTATTCTTGCAGATGATTATTTTGCTCACGACGAGACTCATGTAATATCCGTTCCAAGCGTAGCTGAACTGAATAACGTAGCGCATGGCGTTAATCTGGTGCGCAGCGGTGTAAGCGGCACCACTCACAATCAACGTTTTGAGTTCAACATGAGCATCAATAATCCGGCTTTGACAGGACAAGTGTTAGTAGCATCAGCCCGTGCAGCCTACAAGATGAAAGCCCGCGAACAATATGGTGTATTCACTATGATAGAGATTGCTCCTATTGATTTATTGTGCGGCGAAAAAGCCGAACTCATCAAGGCATTAGTGTAAGTGCTCATTGATAAATAACAAAAAAGTGCAGAAAAATCTTCGTTTCTGCACTTTTTGTTTGCATATATGCAAAAAAAACACTACTTTTGCGCACTTTTATTCATTTAAAACAATACAATATGGCAGAATTAAAGAACACAATTGAGCAAGAGGCTGAGGAACAATTGAAGAAAGCCCATCAGCAAGCAGCAGACCAACAAGCTGCAGCACAGAAGATGGTTGAGCAACAGACGAAAGAGTTGAAGAAGAATGTCCTTAAGGCAGCAGGACTTGGCGTACTGATGTCTATAGGCGGCAAGATTGTGAGTGCCATCGTAGGCAAGATAAAGAATTGAGTACGGCGTTGCGTTTAGAACATATCAACAAATATTATGGCAAGCAACACGTTCTAAGCGACGTGTCGTTTACTATGCAAGACGGGGAAGTTCTCGGTTTATTGGGTCCCAACGGTGCCGGTAAATCCACGCTGATGAAAGTTATTGTAGGCCTAACCCGTGCAGAGGGGCTTGTAGAAGTGCCCGACCGCATCGGCTATCTGCCGGAGCGCAATCCGTTGTACGACGAGATGTATATCAGAGAATATCTGCTGTTTATGGCCCGTTTAGGCAAAGTTGCTCATTCGGAAGAGCGAGTAGAGATACTAATTCAGCGTGTTGGTTTGACGCCAGAATCTCATAAACGAATCGGGCAGTTAAGTAAAGGATACCGTCAGCGTGTCGGATTGGCTCAAGCTTTATTGGATGACCCGGATTTACTTGTGTTAGACGAACCGACAACAGGTTTAGACCCTAATCAACTGGTTGAGATCCGTACCCTAATTCGTCAATTAGGCCGCGACAGGATGGTGATTCTATCGACCCACGTACTCCAAGAAGTACGCGAGATGTGTGACCGCGTTTTGATTCTTGACCACGGCGAGATAAAAGCAGACAGTCCAATTAGTGAAATAAACGATTTAGAGACCTTATTCCGTAGTAAGACTGATGGAAAATGATTTTGACATAAGACAACAGATGTCCGAAAAAGAGCAAGATAACGCATTACGTCCGCTACGTTTTGCCGACTTTGCCGGACAAGCCAAGATTGTAAGTAATCTGCGTATTTTTGTGGAGGCCGCCAAGATGCGCCGTGAAGCGTTGGACCACGTACTGCTTTTTGGTCCTCCGGGTTTAGGAAAGACTACGCTGAGTAATATCATTGCCAACGAATTAGGAGTAGGCTTTAAGGTCACTTCAGGTCCAGTGCTTGACAAGCCGGGTGACTTGGCCGGTCTGCTTACTTCGCTCGAGGAGAACGACGTCCTTTTTATAGATGAAATTCACCGTTTAAGTCCTATAGTAGAGGAGTATCTTTATTCAGCGATGGAGGACTACCGGATAGATATCATGATAGACAAAGGTCCCTCCGCCCGTACGATCCAGATAGACCTCAACAAATTCACCTTGATTGGTGCGACAACCCGCTCTGGTTTGCTTACATCGCCACTGCGTGCCCGTTTTGGTATCAACTGCCACCTTGAGTACTACGATGCCGATATCTTAGCCGGCATTGTTATCCGTTCCGCAGGATTATTAGGTATAGATATAGACTTCAAAGCGGCCGGTGAGATTGCCCGTCGAAGTCGCGGAACACCTCGTATTGCCAATGCGCTATTGCGCCGTGTTCGCGATTTTGCACAAGTCAAAGGCGACGGACGTATTGATTTAGACATCGCCCGTTACGCACTTGAGGCACTGAATATAGATACTTTCGGTTTGGATGAAGTGGATAACAAATTGCTATGTACAATTATTGACAAATTCAAGGGTGGTCCGGTAGGTTTGAACACTATTGCCACTGCCATGTCAGAAGATGCAGGAACGATTGAGGACGTGTATGAACCTTATCTTATCAAAGAAGGCTTTATCAAGCGAACGCCCCGTGGTCGTGAGGCGACAGAATTGGCCTATAGACACCTTGGTAAATCACCCGTTCAACAACAGGGTTCTCTCTTCTAACTGACAAATTGTCAGTCCGATATACTATGGCACGGAATTTGAGACAAAGCGAGTAGAAAGAGTGCGGTATTACCGCTATAGAAGAAAATCACAAGTGATTATGAGTAAAAAAGAACAAATAGAAGAACAGACTGCACAAGAGCAAGAACAAGAACAACTTTTGGAGCAGGAGCAAGTGCAAGACAACAAGCAAGCAGTTGAAGAACAGAAGCCGACAATAGAAGAATTGGAGGCAAAGATTGCCGAATTAGAGGATTCTAAATTGCGTCAGATAGCAGAATTTGACAACTATCGCCGTCGCACCAACAAGGAAAAATTAGAACTCATTGAGACAGCGGGAGAGAAGATATTCAAAGATATGCTTCCCCTTGTTGATGATTTTGAGCGTTCCATAGAAGCGGCTGACAAGTATGAGGATGTTGAATCCTTACGTGCAGGATTACAATTGATTTATCAGAAGTTTCTAACTTTCCTTGAGAAACACAACGTTAAGGCAATTAATACTGAGAATGCCGAATTCTCAACAGACGAGCATGAAGCTATTACGACTTTCGCAGCAGGTGAAGATAAAAAAGGTAAGATTATAGACTGTACGCAGAAGGGCTATAAGCTTGGCGACAAGGTTATTCGTTTTGCCAAAGTAGTTGTTGGGGAATAGCAGAAAGAGGAAAGGTAAGTCATTATGGCAGAAAAAAGAGATTATTATGAAGTATTAGGTGTGGCCAAGACAGCCACAGCCGAAGAAATCAAGAAGGCGTACCGCAAGAAAGCGATACAATATCACCCTGACAAGAACCCGGGCGATAAAGAAGCAGAAGAGAAATTTAAGGAGGCTGCTGAAGCCTATGAAGTACTCAGTGACCCGCAAAAACGCCAACGCTATGATCAATTCGGTTTTGCCGGCATGTCCGGCGCCGGAGGTTTCAGTGGCGGAGATTTCTCTATGCAAGACATCTTCTCTCAATTCGGGGATTTGTTCGAGAGTTGGGGAATGGGTGGCGGAGGAGGTTTCTCGTCCTTCTTCGGAGGCAGCAGCAATCGTAGCGGTCAACGTGTACGTCGTGGTACAGACCTACGCGTTAAAGTCAAACTGTCCCTTGAAGAAATAAGCACCGGTGTTGAGAAGAAGATTAAAGTGAAGAAACTCGTGGAGTGTAAACATTGTCACGGCACAGGAAGTGCTGATGGCAGTAGCGGCGAGACCTGTCCAACTTGTAAAGGAACTGGTAGGGTTGTTCGCACCCAACGCGGTATCTTCGGCATGATGCAAGTGCAAGAGGCATGCCCGACTTGCCACGGTGAAGGTAAAATCATCAAGAACAAGTGTACCCATTGCGGCGGAGAGGGTGTAGTTCGCGACGAAGAAATCATAACGATAAAGATTCCAGCAGGTGTAAGTGGAGGCATGCAGATACCTGTACAGGGCAAAGGTAACGCTGCTCCACGCGGGGGAGTTCCCGGTGATTTACTTGTATTGGTGGAGGAGGAAGAACATAAAGACCTCGTTCGTGATGGTAACGATTTGATATATAACCTGCTATTAGACATGCCTACCGCTGTCTTAGGCGGACAAGTGCAGATACCTACTCTCACGGGCGATGTTAAAATAACAATTACTCCGGGTACGCAACCAGGCAAAGTCCTCAGAATGCGTGGCAAGGGACTACCAATCATTGACCAATATGCACGCCAATATGGTACAGGAGATCTGCTTATTAATGTGGGCGTGTATATCCCCGAGAAACTAAATAAGGACGAGAAGAAACTGATTGAACAACTACAAAATAGTCCGAATATTGTGCCGGGAAGTGCCGACAAGAAGAATTTCTTTAAGAACTTATTCTCGTGAAAAAATCGCTCATAATATGTCTTTTGCTTTTGGGTGCCGGTGTAGCCAGTGCCCAAAAGTTTTTGTATGACGTAGATTTCATAACGAACTTTGACAATCGCGAGATACACCATCCGTATGAGCCCTCCCAGACACTTTTCGGAGTGCGTTTAACCCCTACTATTGGTGTCGGATTTAATGATTCTATCGGTGGTACACACAAACTAATAGCAGGTGCAAGTTACGTGCAACCATTTGGCTCCAAGTGGCGCGATTGCTTTGTAACTCCGACTGTTTATTATCAGTTTGATGCCAAAGGCTTCCGACTCAATTTTGGTTTTGTGCCGTACGACTATTTGACAGAGGCTTTACCCGATTATCTGCGTAGCGACTCGATTGCTTTCGTTTATCCGAACATACAAGGTGTGCTCTTCCAATACCGCAGCAAGTGGGGTTATGCGGATTTATTATGCGACTGGCGGGGCATGATGAGCAATGATACACGCGAGGCGTTCCGCATTGTCGGTTCAGGTAAGTTCAAGTATAAATGGTTTTTCACCGGCGGTACCGCCCAACTCAATCACCTCAGTCACTCAACGCAGATACCCGGTGTGTGCGATGATATCGTTATCAATCCCTTGGCGGGCGTGAGTTTGGGTTATTTGACACCACTGGACAGCCTCAGCCTGCAGGTAGGATATATCGGTTCCTTCCAACGTGACCGCAGAAGAGAAGAACAACATTTCTGCCATGGTTTTCATGCGGACTTTTATTTAGGTTGGCGCTTTATCGGCGTACGCAATGAGTTCTATTTTGGAGATAATCAACTACCACTGTATGTCGGTTACGGACCGCTGCTTAATCAAGGTGACCCACGCTACCAGTCACGTATTTATAACCGCACGGATATATTCTTCTACCTCATCCGCCGTTCGTTTGTCACAGCATACGCCGGATGGAACTTGCTATATTTAGATGGTTACGGATTAAGCCATCAACAGCAAGTGGTTTGCCGTTTTAGTCTGGAGCCATTGTTGCAATATACCAAACTCACTAAGTCCGAGCGGCTCTCGGAACGCAGACGAGGCGCTAAACTGAGAACACTATCCTACCGTTGAGAAAAATCTGGCTGTTCATATTATTTACGATAGTCCTTACGCCTTTGGCTGCCGAGGTACCTATTGTTGCGCCCAAGTTAAGCGAAAGTACAGGTATTGCACCTGCCTATTTCGGCCCTAACGCTTTACCCGTACCCGATATGTTAGACGGACGTGTACAAGGGGCTTTGCGAGTAGAACTTGCAGCAGATGGTTACTTTGGGTTTCAGAAAGATCAAACGGCGGATATCTTTGCCAAAATCAATATCCCGCTTTGGACTGACCGAGTGAACCTCAGTCTATGGATGCCTATTATGGAGTGGTATCGTATGACAACCGAGCGCCAACACACATGCCGTATCCAAGATAACGAGCCTATTAGCGGGCACGAAGCCGGCGATGTCTATGTCTCCACTGATATCCAACTGCTCAAAGCACGCAAATATACACCGGATATTGCTTTGCGTGCGGCACTCAAAACCGCCAGTGGCGGCAGTTTCGACAAAGCGCGCTACTTTGATGATCCTGGCTATTGGTTTGATTTAGCGGTAGGCAAATCGGTGTTTATTAGTCGGGAAGCTAAAGTCGAAAGTCAAAAGTCCGAAAACACACTCGTCGAATTACGTCTCGCCGGAAGTCTTGGCTTCCTATGCTGGCAGACCGACAACAGCCGTCAGAATGATGCCTTGTTATATGGTGTGCAACTCTTTGCCAAAGCGCAATATATATCCCTACGTGCCACATGGGGTGGCTATATGGGTTGGGAAAAAGATGGCGACCGCCCCATGACAATCAAAATTCAGGTAAGCGGTCATGCTAAAGGCTTTGAGCCTTTCGTCACTTATCAGTACGGCATCAAAGATTATCCCTTCCATCAACTGCGCGTAGGACTGGCCTATTACATTGATATCCTCCAATACAAGAAGCCTAAAGCCCATGATTAAGAAGATTCTGATAGTCCTGCTCGCGGCTTTGACTTTGTCATCTCATGCCGCTACAATAACCCACACATCCATGGTAGGTATGGATTCCGTTCCGGCGGAGTTCTTTCGTGAGTGGTATCATCGCAGTGACCTCATTTATTACCTCGAAGCCCTCAATGATCACACTATTGTAGAAAACTTGACAACCGGACAATGGTGGCTACCAGACCGCCTATCCATTGCTGTCGATGGATTACCGTGCACCAATAATAGGTACTATATTGACGGCATGCGGGTGGATGACCGCTTTCAGGCAGGAAATACACATTATGTGCCAAACATGGAGCAATACGGAATGGACATCAATATCCATACAGGACAAATCTTTTTCGAGCACGATAGTATGTCACGCGACTACGTGCAGGCTTCATATAACTTTGGCCAAGTCGGAAACGGAGCACCTGCAGCGGGCACAACCGAGATTATCAATCTCTTTCATCGTTCTGCCGTGCAAAGCGCCGATACCTACAAACACATCACCGCCCGTCGACATCAAAAAGGTGCAGGTACTATAGACGCAGCATATACATTTCATGACAAGGAAGGTAATGCATATCGTCAGCATCTCTACGCTGCTTATGGGCAACGACTCATTACCAAACAGGATCAATGCGGTTTGCTATTAGACGACCCTTTCTATACAGCGCCGTACTATATAGCACAAGCAGACGGCTATCTGCCTATGAAACCCAACGTGGCTTTCAAACGTCTAGGATACCGCCTAAATTTCTCTGGCAGAACCGATGCTGGAAGTGAGCATCTATTTAATCATAACGAAGTGTATGACCTTAAAAACTACAGCGGAACCATTTATGCCAAACGAGACTTCTTGACAACAGGTTTCACATGGGAGAGTAATGTGGTACAGCACGACAACATCGCATTCCGACGCAATATCATTGATCAGGATGGCGAGAGTTTTGAACCGTGGGTGCCTGACGGCAAAACACATTTGCTCAGTTGGGCAGTTAACTATGAACAACCCGTGCTCCATTGGCTATCCGTTTTTGTAGATGCTTATAACTCACTCATTCTTTTCCGTCCCAGCCAAGCATCATTTTCCAACACACTTTATCTGCAATCGCCGGTGGATGCTACACCAACCGATATCTATCGTTACGAGTGGACATCCAACGCATTCAATGCCGGCCTCTTGGAGAACACTATCGGCCTCAAAGCCCATTACACCATTGCTCCATGGGTGGATGTTAACGGACATATTGACTTTACACTGGATGCTATGCTCTTGAGGCATAATAAAAGCAAAGTATCCCCTTATGCGCAAGCAGGAGCTAACTTCGATTTTCATCCTTGCCGCTGGTTCGAGATTGGGATCACGGCGGATTATAATCGCTTGCCATACACAATGGACTATATCCGTTATTTCTCGGCGGATTATCTTAATAGCAATGTCTATTATGCCGGCACGAATAACCTTGCTTTTACTACAGGAGGCAAATATCATTCTTACAAGAAAAACCTACCTCAGACTTCCTACATCGAAGTTAACATCCCTATCCGTTTTGCTTTTCGCGACAAGCAGGATGGTCTCCACGAAATAGTTCTGCAAAACAGCTACAAGAAGTTCTTCAATGTTTGGCATACCTATGCGGCAGAAGACGGATTTGAAGTCGGCACTGCACCACCATTTGGCAATAATCCGCTGATGAACTCTCCATATTTCTTCTCGCAGCTTTCCCGCTACACCTATACAGGAAAGAAAGTGATGCTCTCATTCAGTTGGCAATCTATGCAGGCCGCAGGATATACCGGTTTGGGCAACGGTCCCAACAGCAACACCCTCGGCATCCTATCAGAATCAACCGCCAATCCCAACACAACCAAGGTGGTGCATAACCCTAACGGCAAGTATCCCGGCGTCGGACGCATGGATCTGGATAAAGGTTTTGTGGCGCGTTTCTATCTGTCGTATAATATATGCAAATGGGTACAAGCTGGCTTTACCTTTAAGTGGACCGATGGAAAACCATTCACCGCCTATACCTACGGACTCGACGGCAAGGACGTACAGATTCGTCCTTTGGATTCAAGAGGTACCAATCCCACCGATGGTAATTTCGGATCGCGACATGGTGCGGTTTTCATGTGTGACTTGCACGTGCAAGCACGATGGAGTGTAAAAGAGACGGATATGAGGCTGCGCATTGAAGGATATAACGTCTGGGATTTCAGCAACGATTTAGCAGAATTGGCTTTTACGCAGGATATACCTTATGCAAACAGGGCCTCAGTTATATTGAACGTACCAACCGGTATCTTGGCAACATTAAGCGTAGAATTATGAAAGATAGAATACAGTTATTCTTCACATATTATCTATTTTGGATAGTGTTCTTCATTGTACAGAAGCCGCTTTTCATGCTATGCCAACATAGTTTATTGGGCGAAGTCTCGTGGTCAGACTGGTTTCTTGTTCCGTGGCACGGCTTACCATTGGACTTGTCAACCGCGGCATATATAACTATTATCTTCGGCCTTTTGCTCGTTGCAAGCATATGGGTAAAATGGTCTATAATAGAAAAAATAACTGATGTCGTCACAGGCATACTACTCACTATCTCTTTATGGGTCGTTCTTGGTGATAATGGGGCATTCCCTAGTTGGGGATATCACCTGGATAAAGACCTCTTTGCATACCTTCAATCACCCAAAGAAGTTCTGGCCTGTGCGCCGTGGTGGTTGTGGAGCTTGGGAGCGCTAGCTTTTGCACTACTTTTCACAGGCTGGTGGTTCGTTTATCGATATTTGCTTCATAAAGAGCCTGCACAGCACATGAGTATCAAAAGAAAGATAACGGCAACGGTTGTAATGGTTGTGCTGACTGCCTTACTTTTTCTTCCTATTCGTGGAAGTTTTACCGTCTCTACAATGAACACAGGGCGAGTCTATTACTCCGACAATCGAATGCTTAATCTGGCAGCAATTAATCCTATTTTCAATATAGTAGAATCACTCTCAGAAAACAGATTGGATACCAAGCGATATACCTATATGTCTGATGACGAATGCGCAGCATATGTTAAGCGTATGTTAGGCGACTCTTGCGTCACAACAGAACCACTTCTCACAACCACTCGCCCGAATATCGTGCTTTGTATTCTCGAAAGCTTTTCATCCAATGCGTGGGACGTAATGCCCAACATGCAAAACCTCGCAAAAGAAGGAGTATTTTTCAATCGAGCTTTTGCGAATAGTTATCGGACGGATCGCGGTGTGATGGCCGTACTTGGAGCCTTCCCCGGATGCGCGAATGCTTCTGTCATGATGATTCCATCAAAATCACAACAATTGCCACAAGTCGGACAAGTACTCAAAGCCAATGGGTATAACCTCAAGTTTTACTATGGCGGAGATGAAGACTTCACCAATATGCGCTCATATTTAGTCACTGGTGGGTTTGAGCAACGTGTTTGCGACCACGATTTCCCAATGTCACAACGAATGAGCAAATGGGGTGTGCCGGATCATATACTCTTTGACTACGCTGCACACGATATTGTTCAACGCCAAGTAACGGATGAACGGACTTTCAACGTAGTCCTTAGTCTCTCATCACATGAACCTTTTGAGGTCGATTATCATCATTACTCGCACTCTTATCTCAATTCTATAGCCTATACCGACAGCTGCCTCGGAGCATTTGTGGATACGTTGAGAACTAGTCCGGCATGGGACAGCACATTGGTTGTCCTTGTCGCAGATCATGGTTATCCATATCCTGAAGGCATCACCAATTACGACACACTTCGTTATCGTATCCCTATCATTTTTACCGGAGGAGCAGTCAAAGAGCCACGTGTAATATCAACTCTTTGTTCACAGATTGATTGGGTGCCGACATTGCTACACCAAATGCATCTTGACGCATCGGATTTTGTATTTGCCAAAGATATTTTGGCCTCTAAAAACAATGCCTTTGCCTATTATCATTTTGTGGATGGTTTCGCCTTTATTGATTCTACAGGAACTACTATTATTGATGCTGTGGTGGACAAGCCCATCCTGGAAAGCAGTCCTTCTGCTGACCGAACATACAAAGCAAAAGCTTTTACACAATATATAATGACTCAACTCACTAAACAATGAAATTCTGCATATCCATATTAAGCCTCTTGCCGCTACGGGTACTTTATTTCCTCGGCGATATTTTTACTTATCCGCTTATGTACTACATTCTTGGGTATCGCAAAAAGATCGTTCGTAAAAATCTCCGTCTCAGTTTTCCAGATAAATCGAACACAGAGCGCAAGGTAATAGAAAAACGCTATTACCATCACCTCGTAGATATTTTTGCCGAAGTTATCTGGTCCTACCGTGCCACAGAACAAGATATGCTCAAGCATTTCGAATCAATTAACGTGGACAAAGTGGAACAATGGGCACAGCGCAAAGGAGGTGTCATCTTCATGCTTGGTCATCTCGGGAACTGGGAATGGACAGCAGAGGTGCAACATCGGTTCAAACGTCCGGAAATGCAGCATTACAACGTGTACCGCAAACTCAAAAGTTCCAGTTCGGACAAGGCGATGATAGCCGTACGGGAAAAGCGTAGTGGAGCCAATAGCGGGATTGAGAAAAACAATCTGCTGCGCCATTTAGTTCAACTCAAGAAAGTTGATGCTCATTTCACGCTCGGACTCATATCCGACCAGAAACCGACTCCCCGCAATGCCCACTATTGGACTACATTTCTACATCAAGATACTGCCTTCTTAGACGGAGGTGAGTTATTGGCTAAAAAATTTGACTATGTCGTAACTTATGTCCACATGACCTGTCCAAAACGCGGACATTATGTGGCGCGGGTGGACTTAATTACCGACGATGCACCGAACACGCCCGAGAACTATATCACCGAGCAGTTCGCACGCCGACTCGAAAAAAATATCATCGAACAACCCGAACAGTGGCTCTGGTCTCATAACAGATGGAAGTTTTCACGCAACAGCAAATAAAAATGACTAGGATTTTATTTATTTGTCACGGTAATATATGCAGATCAGTTATGGCAGAGTTTATTTTGAAGCACCTTTGCCACAAAAATGGTTTAAGAGACACGTTTCAAATTGACTCAGCTGCGGTGTCCACAGAGGAGATAGGGAATGATATCTATCCTCCTGCTAAACGTAAACTACGGGAGAAAGGTATTCCGTTCGATTTCCACGCCGCACGCCTGATAACACAAAAAGACTATCTTGATTATGATTACATCATATGCGCTGACCACTCCAATTTACGATGGCTATCACGCATTATCGGCGAAGACAGCATGCATAAAGTCTCCTTAATGATGGATTGGATAAACGAAAATAGAGATGTAGCAGACCCGTGGTATACAGGTGACTTTGAGTCCGCCTATCAAGATATACTTTCCTGCTGCGAAGCGATATTATCCCGGCTCTGCTCTAAATGATCAGCACGGGATTGAAGATAGATGTAGAGCATTAGCACCGCCCATATTGCAATACCATCGAACTTGCCCCAAAGGCAATCAGTTAGCATACAAAGCATACAAATCGTTACAAAATAGATTGCTGTCTGCCGCCCAATTCCACGGGAACAATAGATAATTGATATCCAAGCAATCACAAAAAATATCACTCCGAATATCCCTAATTCAATCCATTCTTCTAAGTACTGATTGTGGACGTGATATTGCTTGTATTTGAAGTATCCCATTTGATATTCATCGTATTTAGCCATCATATATGCATGACTTTGACCGCCTCCTAAACCAAACCAAACATAATCTTTAGGGCTGCTAAGCGCAATATTCCATATGCCAACACGCGGCTCGTGTACCTGCAATTGTTCCAAAGAAATCCCATCAGCTAACATAGCACGCATACGCGGATGCATAAACAAGATAGCAATGCCAATACATAGTCCGGTTATTACTATTCCTGCGCCATATAGCCAACGGTAACGACCTTTAATATGTAGGATTGCATAAATTATTATTACTGCAGCTAAAGTTAATATACTCTGTCGGGAACCTGTAAAGACTATCAAACTCAACATTGTTAGTACTATAGGTAACCATATATGAGGTTTACCCTGCCATATCTGAGTTGCGACAACGGCTGCAATGATTTCTATCGTGCATAAAAATAGACGATGCTTGATAAAAGAACTATTCACCACGAAGCAATCCCACCAGTTGATACCTTCACCTATCCACTCTTTATAGCCCATCGCAAACGCCCAATCCGGATGATAGTATAACGCCGTCATCAGTAATATATAAAAGGGGAGTGCAGCCGCACAACTGATAACCAACACCTTACCTATCATACGCCAATCATAACACTCGTTCACACCATATATAGCTACAGGGACAAGCAATCCAAACATCAGATAACGCTCCATCATAAAACTCCAGGCATGCTGATCGGGACTCCATAAACCGGATAGAGCCCGCCAAACATACCATATACCAAATAATAATAGCGGACAAGAAAGGCGCAAATTGCTAACTGACAGTTGATAATCTTTAACCTTAAGCCACCGCAACTCTAACACCCAGCCTATCAACCATGCAACTAAAGCATAACGTTCTACTATTTGCGGGAAAGGAAGTGATGCTACGGCTATTAAGAAGAGCACATAATTAATGCGTCCCAGCGTGGATTGATATGTCTCAAATTTAGTCATCTAAATGCGTTATGCCTTGTTTGACATGCTTATACCAGCGGTGATTGATAACATAATTGCAGTCGTATTCTGCATCTTCGTTCATAGCATCTGCATAAGCACTCACAATTGTGTATAAAGCGTCACGGTCAATGTTCAGCCGTTCGAAGTTCCGAAGTCGCTGCTTTTGGCTAAGTTTATTGTAGAATTTAATTCGATTAAGGTCGATTACTTCCACACGACTTCCATCTTCATTGAAAAGGATATTACCGCCCGAATAATCGCGATGCAATATACCGGATTGGTGCAACGTAGCGGTAAAACGACCGATGGATTCCAATATATTCTCGCGATGAGGAAATTGAGGAGCACTTATCAGGTCGTTAAAAGTATAACTACATTCAGATTCCCTGGAAGCGTACCAGCTCTCACGCAATACACCGGCTATCCGTACCTCGCGATAGGCTATCGGTTTAGGTGTTAAACCTTCCATACGCATCGCATACTCATAACTACGACGAGCTTTAGTTTTACCGAATAATCCATACCATATACCACGCAATAATGTGGGGGTTGCAAATTGTTTGACCACAACATTATCAATTCTGCGTAAGGTATTACGCCGTGCAAAAAAGATTTCGCCGTCTAACCACCGTGTGAAAACACCTACTTGTCTCACCGTTCGGAATAAATTGATAAATCTGCTCCAAGAGCGATGATAATGTAGCGGACCGCCTAAATACCGCTCCACGTATGCGCCATGACGGGCATTGATACTATCTACTACTTGATGTTTCAAGTTCCGATCAGTTTCTCGCTTCGAGCCTTTACGTACCCGATAGTGCAAACGAATATCAGGCAGGCGGACAAACTCTCCACCCCGTTCAAACATTGATAGCCAAAAATCCCAGTCCTCACGGGCCACACAATGTTCCATATATCCGGAAGTCTCATCATAATCACTTCGGCGATACATGGCACAAGTATCTATCATATTCTTACGAGCTAAAAGCTGCTTACTGAACGGAGGCACCTTCCACTCTCCTGTCTTATCTCCAAAGAAATCTGCGCGACAGCTTACGACCTTCACCTCTTGCCGAGACTCCAGGACTGCTACTGCCTCACTGATGTAGCGGCTATCCACCTTATTGTCTGCATCTACGGGTAGAATATATTTCCCATGACTTAGTCGTATCGCATGATTGCGTGCTGCAGACGGGCCGCTATTCGATTGACTATATGCTCTTACTTCATCATGTTGAGCGGCAAAAGCTTCCACCTTAGAGAGGGTATCATCCTTGCTTCCGTCATCCATCACAATAACTTCAATCGGACGATAGTCAGACTCTATAATAGATAGTAGAGCCTCCTCTATCCAAGCAGATGCATTATAAGCCGGAACTATGACTGAGACAAGAGCATTCATATACGGTCTTTTCGAGTTGTAAACTTACGCCAGTAATATAGAAACGGATTAGTATATTTGAGTTGCTTCCACGGACGAGAGGAATGTGGTTTATGAATCACTGGATTGCTAACCTGTAAGATATTCTCAAAACCCAAATTAACGGACATATGACTTATATGTACATCATACCAATTTTTCTCCGGATTCAGTTGTTCAAAGTCATAAGCATGCAGAAAGGAATTCGTTAGCAGCGTACAACAGAAGGAGAATCGTTTACGGCATAATCCATCCTTTTTGATACGACGAGCATATTCGTAAGGGAAATTTATATCACCATCTACACTATGTGTAACTGCTGCCACCATACCTACCTCTCGGGATGAGACGGCTTCCAATAACGTATCTATGGTTTTGGGAGCTACGATGACGTCACTTTCCACAATGATTAGATGTTGTCCATTCTCTATACATTTTCGCTGAGCTTCAATCAATATCCATCGGTAGTTTGGTGAGGGATGATTCGTCTTATCACATAAATGGATGACCTCGAAGCCTTGTTTCCTACTCCACACATCTAACAACGCAGCATTTTCAGGTGTAGAGTTATCATCATAGACCGTAAGGGTATGACCACTTTCTATAATGGCATTGATAGCCTGCTGAGCCGTAGTAAGCGAATCCTTGACAGGCATTATGACATATAAATTACTCATTAGCTGTGATATGGGTCTTTTTCTTCAATTCAAAATCACGACCTAAATAATTTTTGCGGACAATTGGATTAGCGGCCAATTCTTCCGGCGTACCATGAAAGAGAATCTTTCCCTCAAATAGCAGATAAGCGCGATCTGTAATCATTAGGGTCTCATCCACGTTGTGATCGGTTATCAAAATACCAATGTTCTTGCTCTTTAGACGCCAAACAACATCTTGTATCTCTTGTACGGCAATTGGGTCTACACCGGCAAAAGGTTCGTCAAGCATTACAAATTTAGGTTCAATGGCTAAGCAACGGGCAATCTCAGTACGACGGCGTTCGCCACCGCTCAATCGGTCACCCAAGTTATGACGAACATGATTGAGATTAAACTCCTGAATGAGTTGCTCTAATTTCTGCTCTTGATAATCCTTGGTGAATTTCGTCATCTCCAATACCGCGCGAATATTATCCTCTACGGACATTTTTCTAAATACACTTGCCTCTTGCGGAAGATAACCTATACCTAACTGCGCCCTACGATACATCGGCAGGTCTGTAATATTCTGGTCATTAAGGAAAATTTTACCGCTATTTGCCGTAATAAGCCCTACTGTCATGTAGAAAGTGGTCGTTTTACCTGCGCCATTAGGACCGAGCAAACCAACTATTTCGCCCTGCTCCAAGTAGATGCTTACGTCATTTACAACGGTACGCTTACCATATTTCTTAAACAAGTGTTCGGTTCTTAATTTATCCATAATCCAACCGGGCAGTGGTCGCTATGAACGACCTCGTTATAAATTCGTGCAGATTGTACTCTATTTTTAAGTGGCTCACTTACCCACTCGTAATCAATACGCCATCCTGCGTTGCGTTCACGTGCACCGAAACGGTAACTCCACCAGCTATATTTCTCGGGGGAAGAGTCAAACATTCTAAAAGAGTCCACAAGTCCGGTGGCTTCCCATCTGTCCATCCAAGCTCGCTCTTCCGGCAAAAAACCACTTACACCTATTTGACGCTCTGGATGATTGATATCTATAGGTTTGTGACATATGTTATAGTCGCCACAGACAATCACATTCTCACGTTCCTTACGCAAATTCGTCACCCATTTAATGAAGTCTTCCAAGAAGTCCATCTTAAAGTCTTGTCTTTCGTCACCGGTAGTACCACTTGGGATATATACGCATACCACCGTAATATCACCAAAGTCCGCTCGCAACACACGTCCTTCGTTGTCATAACGGGGGATACCCATACCGGCAACTACTTTGTCCGATTCCTGTTTGGAAAAGATACATACACCGGAGTATCCTTTCTTCACCGCAGAGTGAATGTAGCTATGATATCCTAAAGATTGCATCGTGAGCACATCTATCTGATCCGGTTGTGCTTTACTCTCTTGAACGCAGAACACATCCGGATTTTCTTCATGCAACCACTCCAATAAGCCTTTGGCGATTGCACTTCGGATACCATTTACATTATAAGAAATTATCTTCATCAGTTAATTCGATTACCTTGTATTGTATATAATTCATCTCCCTGCTGTATGACGATTTGTCCGTTACGCAACCATTTAATGCTGCTCTTTTTTGAGGCTGCTGTCTGTTCTATAGATTCTTCAATAAGAATAGGATCTCCGCCTCCGTTGATATCAAATATAATCCTGGATCCGCGTTCCGTGATATTCGTTACCTGATAAGCAGGAACGGCTGTGAATGATGTTGCTCCGGCGGGGTAAGCGTCTGACGGCTTACCGAAATAACCATTATCAGGATTCAATTTGCTATAGGACGGAGCATAGCCATCCGCCTCAACAATATCTACTCCTAATTTAGAAGAGGTATTATTGACATTATTATAGCACCACCCCATGTAACTGTAATTAATCTTGGTAATCAACAGCCCGTGTCCCGGCAGATAAGTATCCCAACCTTTTTGTTGGCGATTCTCAAGCATATAAAACGTTGTAGGATAAGGACGCAAACTATTGCTAATACTTTGTCCGCGCTCTGTAATATAACCGGCAGACTTTTCTCTATTGAGATCGTTAAGTGTCACTGTCGCGGTTTTCTTAAGTAAGACAGGTTTTAACCACCCCATAAACCAACGTTCGTACGCAGAATATGCAGGAGGTGTATTGCCGTCGTTATTATATGGACCATAATCCATAATATCCCACATGCCTAAGGTCTTCCAAGTACCACTACCTGTTGTTTCGTAGAAATCCGGCAAACCCATAATATGGCTAAACTCATGAACAAAAGTTCCTATTCCTACCAAATTTCCTGTTTGACCATTTAGTTCGTTGAGGATACAGTAATGGTCTATCGTTTTACCATTCAGTTTAAAAGCAGAACCGGAGTAGTGCAAATCATATTGATGAGGCCAAATCGTATAATTGGCACCTCCATCCGCCTGCCCTTTGCCTGCAAAAATTATCACAACCCAATCCACGTAACCATCCTGATCGTCATCATACTCACTAAAGTCTGCACCTTGGGCGATAGCCAATTTACACGCTTCAACGACTAATTCATTAGCATGAGCATCTTGCCCTTCACCACCTTGATCTTCACCATAATAAGAACAAGGTTTGTTTAGTGTCACGGGACCAAAAACATCCAATTGCAGGTCATACTGACCGTAGGACACGTCGTTAAAGTAATCATGAACAGAACCTGAACCCATCGCCCAGTTTTGCATCTGAGATAATGTACTTTTGAATTGGACATCACTATAGTTAACCAATATCACAGGTCCGCGAGGAGAGAGCACGCGGTCCACACCTGTTGCGGAAGTAGCAGAGGGCGATCTTCTTAACTCACGGGTAGCGAATCCGCTTTCCGCACGACGTAACCGGATTTGTTCCTCACTCAAAGCGGGAATAATTCGATAATCGCCATTCTCGTCTGCCTGAAGCCACTGACCGGATTCATTGGTAAAGTAGTGAAAAGACTCATCACCATGCTGATAAAGAGTCAGTTCCGTGCCATCAGATTGCACGTGTTTCATCGGACCACGATAGGCGGGAACAGCTAATACAACTGCTCCCATCAAAAGAGTTACTATCGTACAAACTATTCCTCTCACGCTTTCACCTTATTATGCCACAACTTTTTTAATACCTTTGCGTTTGAGCCACCGTTTTTCACATTTTGTGCGGTCTGCCTCATTATGCGCTACTTTTTTACTGGCGATAATAGAACCATCACGTTTCTGCTGAGCATAGCAAATATAGCCGGATTCGTTTTCTTTAATCTGCCAACCATCCAAGGTCATAGAGAAGTGCATCCTTTCATCACCACGCAGATATATCTGCAGGGTATCTCCATTAGGTTGTACACGCTCAATTACACCTTTGTAGGCCGGAACTTTAGCTGGTTGCTGTGCTTTAACACCTAATACGGACAATGCCATCACGGCCATTAACAAAACCACTTTTTTCATATTGTTTGAATTTATAAATTAACCCTTTGCTTTTAATTTCTTGAACAGTTCGCTCGCAAAAACAAAATCATCAAGCGCCTCACTATTACTATTACAAATATCGTGCCGCGTACCTTGCCACTCTTTGATACCGTTTTTTAGGAAAATGATATTGTCCCCTATCTCCATAATAGAGTTCATGTCATGAGAATTAACAATAGTGCAGATATTATACTCCTGCGTAATGTCCTGTATCAGCTTATCTATAACGAGACTTGTCTTTGGATCCAAACCGGAGTTAGGTTCATCACAGAACAGGTATTTAGGATTGAGAACAATAGCACGTGCTATAGCAACGCGTTTCTGCTGACCGCCGCTAATCTCACTTGGCATAAGATTGAACGTATGCTCCGGCATGTTGACGCGGCGAAGACAAAAGATTGCACGTTCGCGCATCTCGGCATCGGAAAGGCGGGTAAACATCTCCAACGGGAACAGAACGTTCTCCAATACGGTTTGAGAGTCAAACAAAGCAGCTCCTTGAAAGAGCGTACCCACTTCACGGTGGTATTGACGCATCTGGCTCTCATTAAATCGGACGAGGTCTTTGTCCTCCAATAATATCTGCCCCGCATCCGGTATGTGTAAGCCCAGCATCGTTTTCATAAGTACGGTTTTTCCTGAACCGGACTGACCGATAATCATGTTCACCTCGCCATCTCGAAAATCAGCACTTATATTATTAAGCACGGTAACTCCTTCAAACTGTTTAACTATGTTTTTAACTTGTATCATACTAATTGAGCATCAAATTGGTTAAAACAACATCCAAAAGGAGAATTACTATACTTGAGTTAACGACAGCTTTGGTACTGGCTCGGCCCACCTGAAGCGCACCTCCGTATGCGTAGTAGCCATAGTAACTGGACATACTCGCTATGACAAAGGCAAAAATAATTGTCTTAATAAAAGAGTACCACACGTAGAAGGGGACGAATGCATATTGGATACCTATAAGATATTCACTGGCCGTCATGATATCTGTCACAGAACTGATGATATAGCCGCCGAACAGCCCAATCGCCATAGACAGCGTCACAAGCAAAGGCATCATCACCATAAAAGCTATCACCTTGGGTAATATCAAATAATTGGCACTGTTAACACCCATAATCTCCAAAGCGTCTATCTGCTCCGTGATGCGCATTGTACCTATCTCCGAGGCAATATTACTACCGACCTTTCCGGCTAAAAGCAGACACAATATCGTACTGGAGAACTCCAATAATATACAATCACGAGTCACTAATCCTGTCGTATATACCGGCAGCAACGGGTTGCTGGTATTGAGTTTCGTTTGCATCGTCATAATAGCACCCATAAACACACTGACGATTAAAGTAATCAAGATTGACTGCAAACCTTGCTTATCCAATTCCAAAACAAATTGACGCCAAAACATGCGCTGACGGTCGGGCAAACGGAACACCCGACCCATCAGCATAAAATACTCTCCGATGTGCTCTATTAGTTTCATACGAAATGGTTGGTGCATAAATTCAGCCGACAAAGGTACAACAAAATTTTGGATTATACAACTTTTTGGTTATTTTTTTTCTGTCGGACCATAATCCGCCTTGCGTTTAGGGTTCATAGGGAACCACCCTTTTCGCACGCGATCACGCTGTTTAAACACTTCTCCGATACCCCAAAAGGCGGAGAAAGCGAATATGCCCAAAAAGATAGATACATAGGTATTTTCCACCAACAGCGAACCGCAGACCGCTAATAAACCGACACCTAAAAAAGCCCACCACGAACGGACGCCAAAATAATACTCCGCTTTGATAACCAACGGGTGGAAAATTCCTATACACGCAAATGCACCCGCTCCTAAAATTAATCCTACTATATTCATTATTCTCTATTTAGTGACAAAACATAAATCCGAAATATACACGCGGTCCCGTAGGCAGCACCAACTCGTTCTTATGCACCGCCAACATCCAATCCAGTCTCAGTGTGATGTGGACTTTCCGTGTAATACAGTAATCACATCCTACGTACGGCCCGACATAAAAGAACGACTCTTTATGGAATATACTATACGAATCGGGGACCCAGCTATTTTGATCCCCTTCTAAAATATATAAGCCTTTTAAAGAACCTCCTCCTATCGTCCCGCCGATATATGGCCACGCTTTATCCAAGCGCCAACAACAGTCCGCCAATACGCCCCCACAACCCGTGCGCAAGTAACTGCCGCTCGCTAATAGATTATAACGATCCGTTAAACCACTGGGCATTGTGGATACAAACCCCTCAAATCCCACACGCAAATGTTGCCACAAGTGCACACGTAGCGCGCCGCCAATACCAAACGTTCCTCCTTGAGGTCTTATACTCTGCCCGTCGGAAGAGACCGGAGCATGACTATCACGACCAAACAAATATCCGGCATGAAGCATCATGCCACCGGAAAAACCCTGATACACATGCGTTTTTTCTATACCTTCACGCACTTGGGCTGTCACTGAACAGCATAGCGACAATAATAATATCAATACCTTTGTCCGCATATTATCTAACGCGCTGCAAAGGTACTGTATAATTCTTAAAAAATAATTAAGGTTTTCTTAAGATTGGTGTATTTCGCTATTAACAGGGATACGTAATTCGTTCACCATACCATTGATATCAAGCGTCAGAGAGAAGGAATTAAGTGTCAAGCGGGAAGCTATCTTTATCACACCAGGCCGGGCGCCGGGTAACAGAGCTGCCAAAGCGCTATCTAACAGCCGCTCCAGAGCGTCCGGCTCAATAGTGAGTTCGTTCACGAAGGGAGTAAGTTGCAGTTGAGCCACTAAGCCTGCAGAGACGAGGTCTATCTCATGTTTATTCAGCCACTCTATCATAAATTGCTGTAGGTCGATGGTGTAATGCGCGACAGCATGCTCCACTCGATAGATAAAACCGACGCCGCGAATAGTCTCAATCGGGTACTTGCTACTGAATCCCAGCTTGCGGCGAAGCGCATTCAGATGCACATCTATCGTGCCCGTGTCGTAGTGGAAGCGCGTACCCCACACGTGGTCTAAGATTTCATTCCGGGTACAGACACGGTTGACACGAGAGGTCAAAAAAGCCAACAGCCCATACTCCAAGCCGGTGAGACAAACCACCTCGCCGTCCTTGTGTACTACGTGTTTCTCCCTGTCAATGGTAATCATTGTTCAATTACATTTTACTCATCGACATCGTCACCAACGCGTCCCACCATCTGGCGGGGAGTAGCGTGTGCGCCAATACCATCAGTTTGGCTCCCCGGCCGGTCCGATAACGTGTCCGAGGGCACCGGCACACGGCTGCATGAGCTATTTTCTTACTGATAACAGCGGGGTTCGTGGGGATTTTGGATTCATAGATACGTCGCAGCCCCTGAGCTACACGCGATGCTTTTTCTTGATAAGCTCCGCCTTGCGCGCTTTCACGCAAGTGGTCGGCAGCAATCAGGCCCCAGTCTGTACGAATAGCACCCGGCTCAATAATAACCACGTCGATGCCAAAGGGTTTGACCTCCATCCGCAAGGCGTCCGAGAACGCTTCCAAAGCATATTTTGTAGCGTTATACCAACCACCGAAATTAAGCGTCACATGCCCGGCTACGCTCGCTATATTGACAATACGGCCGCAACCTTGTTTACGCATATAAGGCAGCACCTGCTGCGTCATACGGGCTAAGCCGAATATATTCACCTCGAACTGATGTCTGGCATCCGCAATCGGCACGTCCTCTATAGCGCCGAAATAGCCGTAACCGGCGTTATTAATCAGCACGTCTATACGGCCTTCGCGTGCTATCACTTCGTCCACAACACGCACAATGGAAGATTCGTCCGTCACATCCAAACGCAACGCCTGGACACCCTCAGAGGCTAACTCCTCAATCTTTTCTACACGGCGGGCAGCACCGTAAACGCGGTGACCGGCTTGCGCCAATATCCGGGCGGTCTGGTAGCCCATTCCGCTACTTGCACCTGTAATCAGTATAACTTTCATATCCATTAATCTTTAATCCGCACAAAAGTACTACAAAAATTGCATATATGCAAATAAAAAAGTTTTTTTAGACAAAAGGAGCGATATTTCGCTCGTAAGGAGGTCTTTTAGCGGTGTCTGTGCTTGCACAAGCAGCGCTAAGAGACCGGCTTACGTAGTGGGCGCAAGTCCACGTTTTATCTAATGAAACCTTTTTTACAGGCGTATATCCGGCAGGACACGAACGTATATTCGGGGGAATGCCGTAGGTAGGCGGCGTCCGAAGGTACTACAAAAATTGCATATACACAAATTTATGAGTAAAAAAAATGCCCGAAAACTTGCGTATATGTATATTTTGTAGTATTTTTGCAGCATGAAAAAAAATATAGTCATTATTGGTTTGGGAGTGATAGCACACTATCATGTTCGAGCCCTTGAGCAGTCGGAACGTTTCCGGCTCTGCGGTTTGTGTGATATCAATCCCGAAACGGCGCAGGACAAACTTTTTCAAGGTCTGCCGTTCTTTACAGATTACACCGTAATGATTGACGAGCTGCATCCTGACTATGCGCTTATCGCTACGCCTCCTGCATCGCACTACACTATCGCCGAGCAGTGCATTCTTCACGGCGTGACGCCTATTGTCGAGAAGCCGCTTTCGGACACGCCTGAACAGGGGGTGCGCTTTTTCTCAGACGAGTTCCGCGGCAGGTATATCGCCGTTTGTCACACCCTGTACGGCGAGGAAGTGCTGTGGTTTATCTCCCATCTGCCCATGAGGCATGTCAACGCCATCTACACCGAGTTATACGACCCCTATTGCGATGCTCACGGACATATTATCGAGCGTTTCAAGTCCCTCGGAGGTAGTTGGCTGGACAGCGCACCGAACGCCTTAGCACCGCTACTGACCCATGTGCCCGAACTGACCAATATACACGTCGCGCACCAACGGGACACAAACGGCATGCCGTTTGCCTCACACTTAACGGCTGACTATAACGATACGACGATTGACATGCGCATCGCGTGGAATAAACACATCAACTACAAGCGCACACTCATCATAGCCGACGGAAAGCACATAGTCCTCGACCACACCAGACAGGCGGTCTATCTGAACGGAGAACTGCTCTTTCAGTCTTTGACTGACCGCCTCACACAACAATATGCGAACTTCTACCGGCTCTTCCCCGAACGAGTTCCCACAGAGCAAGCACTTAAACATATATACGACATCATCTATAACAATCTATAACAATGGAAGACAACATCAAATCTTGGTTTAACAAACTCTATCGCAAAAGTCACGCACTCTATATCCTATCCCTTGTCGTGGTTGGCGGCGTACTCTTCGGGGCTACCCTTGCTATTTTGGTTTTCACTTTCTGCTATTATTATACAGACTATTATAAAGACCAAACCGCACTTAGCGTTGTTGCGGAAATCTTCGTCAACCTCATCGCAACTGTTGTCGGCGTTATTTTGGCTTATTTCATGTACCGCTTTATTTTTCTCGTGAGCCATCGTGATGAGGACAAGAATAAGGTGAGTTACAAGAACTCCGACATGTGGCGCCAATATGGCACGGAGTACCGGCAACAGTTCGAACTAAATGACACCGTCTTCACCGTCTATTGCGAGAAACTCCTACATACCGGGGAATTCAAAAAGCTCTTAGTGGTGGACGACCCCGATAACTATTTCTCCCTTGACTCGTTTATCAAATCCCAGTTCTTCACGCTCAACGAGGCGCATACGATGAGCACAACAGCCAATAGTGTAACCGTCCGGCTCATCGATGTTATTCATCAGCCCGGCGACGATACAGCTGTTATCAAGACTGCGAGAAGTACCTACCTCTCCCATCTGCTCACCAACCGGGCACTTGACTACGAACTCAAATCCGGGGTCACTATACGTTCGCTCTTTGAGAACACCAACCACCTCGTGCCGCTTTCCCGCTCCAGACTCTCCAACCACCTCGGCGTGAACGCACTCGTATTCATCAATGACAAAGAGGGAAACAAATACCTCCTCCTGCCCGAAAGAGGCAATAACGCCACTGTCGCCAAACACAAAGTGACTGCCTCTATCGCTACCAGACTCGAGATGGATAAAGAACATTTCCCAAACACCTATATCGACAAGCTTACCTCAGAATACGTCGAAAAAGGATGTATCAAATTCGCTATCAGCAAAGCTATACGCGTCACCAATCCGCCTATCGACTCCATTAAGTTCCTCGGACTGTCACGCGACATCTATGAGGGAGGCAAACCGACACTCTTCTATACCGTCAATCTCAACATGACACCCGAAGAATACTTCGAAGCCAAAAAGACATACGAGAATAACAAGAAAATAGAAGATCAGAACAATAAGCCGCCTCACGGACACCTTCCACTCGAGGAAGAGAAAATCGACGAGGTGGAAACGATTCATGTTGTCAAATGGTCAACACTCAAGCTTAAAGGAGGACCGACACACAAAGAAAAAGAACCGAAATCGTATAACCCGGCGTACGACAAAGCCGAACTCGAGTGTACCTGTGTGACGAATGATAAGACACTCGGTAAAAAGGGTATTTATACTATACATAAAGGCTTTGAACAGAACCTAATCGCCAACTTCTGGTTCTACCTGGGCTGCGAACAATAACCATGACCCATGATTAAGTTATACAAACGAGAGCTGCTTATCGGTTTATGCTGGAGCGTTATAATAGGATTAGCGCACTGGTTGTTCTCTTTCTTTCCTACGCTTATTATGCAGGACATCGTCAATCCTTTGCTCAATGCCGCTATCATAGTACTTTCGTTCTATGGTGCTTTCTTGCTTTGGAACCATTATGACGGTGTACGCGTGCGCAGGATGTGGGCAATCTCGCTTCTGTTCTGGATTATAGTGGCGGCGTTCTTCCTTGTTTTACAGATTAAGAACACCTTTTTTGACGCTCCACTCCCCACGAGGGCATGGGGCTTGGAAGTGAGCATAGGAGCTTTTCTGGGGTGGCTGTTACTAATCTACCCCACAGAGATTCTGCGTCCCCACTGGCTCAACGGCAAACGGGCACTCGCACAGCTTGCCCCTATACCACTTATCGCGGTGCTGGACTGGTTCGTCGGGATTGATTTGCGTGCGCTATACTTCGTATATATTTTTATCCTTATATTCCTTCAGACCAGACATCTCCGTGCCTACCGTTTGTGGTGTGAAGAGCACTACTCTTCCATGAAGGATATAGATGCAGAATGGATAGTCTTCTATTTCATCATGTTGTCCATCATATTTATCTTCTTTATGTATGTATCCTTTTTTCCGTCGCCCGCACATACTGTTGTTCAACAATTGCTGCTACTCATTGTATTGGGATACAGCACGGAACAGATTCTCTTCCGCCCGGACCCGTGGAAACAGTTGGAAACCGAATTCCCCTCGATAGAAGACGAAAAAGGCGCCCTGCCGAACGATGAACAATTCGATTCCTATCGTCTTGTTTTAGAGCAGTGGATGCAAAACGAGAAGCCCTATCTCAACCCGGATTTCAAGTTACTTGACTTACGACAGGTATTACCCCTCAACAGGACCTATCTCTCGCAACTCATCAACAAGGAATATAACTGCAACTTCTACCAGTTTGTAACGAAATATCGCATAGATGAAGCGATGCGTCTTATGAAGGAACATCCCGACATAAAGATGCAAGAAGTAGCGGAACAAAGCGGCTTCTCTTCTTCTACAGTCTTCGGCCGCACCTTTTCCCGAGAGACGGGACTAACGCCTCGCGAGTGGAGTTCCAATCTCAACAATTCGTAAAAAACCAGTCTTTTTCTCTACTCTATAACAATAATTGCGCGGCATGCTGCGAGTTGGTGGCTAAAATTACCGAAACGGACAAATCATAGCAAGTATGCACTCATATCAGGATACATGGAAATGGCAGGAGCCTGGTGAAGCTTGGAAAGGCGTGGGAATATACCACGTGACGCTGACTGTGCCGAGTCGTGAGCCATTATTGGGGACGCTAGTGATACCAGATGATGACCCGGCACAAGCATATATACAACGTACAAAGTTAGGAAATGCACTTATTGATGAATTACTCCAGTTACATACGTACTACTCTGAAACCCGTATTCTTCAGTACTGTCTCATGCCGGATCATTTACACGCTATTATATATGTTAAATGTCCCTTGAAAAAGACATTCAACACAGTCATTCGTGGCTTTTGGCAAGGTGCTAAGAAGCTCGGTAGAGCGTATCCTTCGTCAATTAGTCCCGAATTAAATTCGGGGTTAACAAACGAAGGTTCTTTGAAGTTTCCTCCGTCTATCTTCACCGAACGTCCCTTTATCCGTCCACTATCCCATAAGGGGCAACTCCAAACAATGATACGCTATGTACAGTTGAACCCCCAGCGCCTCGCTACCAAGCGCATCAAGCCCGGCTTCTTCCGTGTGCA
>CAMOJP010000008.1 GCA_946617165.1 uncultured Bacteroidales bacterium | reverse complement strand
TATTTATGAGGACTTCCAAATGGGAGACTGGCGAGGAGGAACTATTAGCTCTGACATTAATGGAAATAAAAATGGTCTGGGGAGTAAAGGTGTGTTCCTTCTGACAGATTACTATTTCCAGAATGTTGAGTGTCCTATTACTTATCGTCCGGGAGCGAAAGCGATTGCATATAGCGGATGTTATATGGAGAAAGCAAATTACGGACTATATATTCAAGGGAAATCAGACCCTGTAACAATGGTAGGAACAAGTGGAGCTATGTTCCTGATGTCGCCAGCTACTGCCGGTGAAAATACATGGGTAAGGAAAGAATATGATTCCGAGAAGGATCAATTGGTGTGGACATTGAATAGTGGTGCATCCCTTGGCAGTTTTCGCCTAAAGATTAGCGCATCATTCATTGATGTAGACATGAATACATCGGATTATGTATTGCCAATGGCAACCAACTTTAAGATTGTGGCCAATGAGGGCGATATTAATATTACAAATGATATTTGTTTCCTCCCTGGTTCTGAAGCCATTGTCAATAAGGAGGCAAATTTGGTAGTGGCAAGTGGGAAACGTGTATTTGTATATGATTCCGACGATTGGAGTTCGTATGGTGGATATTACCATAAAATAGGCTATTCGCCATCATGGAAGGCATGTCCTCGTACTGCTACGAAATTGCCGGATGCTAAAATCGAGATAGCCGGTACCTTGACTGTTAATGGTTCTATCTATACGACTGCTGGAGGAGGTAATATCTTCTCTACTCGTGAAAACTCCGGTAAAATAAAATTCAATGCAGTGGCACCTGCTTCTACAGAAGCAATTGCGCAGTTTACGGGCACGAAAAATACAACTCTATGCCAAATAGTGGGGTATGCAAATGATAAAGTGCAATATGTCGGAAAAGCATTAACATCAGCCAAACTTAAAAATGAAGATGGCGAATACACCCCGACAACAGGAGCAGCATCAGGAGAAATCTACGCGTATATGGAAGATCCTGCCGATGGTGTGTATCGTTGGCTTAGTGTAAAAGATAATGGGTGCTTTACCGAGATTAAGGGCGCTGATACCAAGCAATATATTCATCCCTCTGATTTCGTGGCTGTTGAAGAGAATGCAAATGGAGATCATGCATATCACAATTTGGCATCAACACGTATGTTCGTTAATGCTGAGGCGGCTTCTACTAATGCAAGTTGCGTATGGTGGGAAGTAAATCCGACGCCAGAAGTAATTGATGCGGTTACATATTATGTGGCGAATAACGAGAACTTTGATAACTTCGGAACCTATTACTATTGGGATAATAGTGTAAGTTACTGGAAACCCAAGAAAGTGACAGTCATATGGAATGACAAGGATGGAAATAAGATAACGAACGGTACATTCGGGGATGAATATAATTTCAACACTTCTCCGCAGTTCTTTGGTACGAATCCGACATGGGCAAACTCTGCGACGGAGAAACACGATTGGATTGGATGGCGCGATGCGGAAGGCAATATCTATGATAAGAACGCGACCCTTCCGCGCGCAACGAGCAATGTGACTTATACAGCGTATTTCAATACATCAAAGTTCCAGTACACCATTACCTTTAAGAACGATGATAACTCCGATCTTTGGGCAGGTCTGGTAGATGCAGGCACGACAGGGGATGAACTACAAGCTCTGTTTGAAACCAAATATAATGAAAAAACTGGTAGTATTGTTCCTCAGAAAGCCCCGACGGTGGACAAGGTATTTACCTTTACCGGTTGGAACACCACACTCGCAACTGTCACCGCTGCGGCTACCTACACCGCTCAGTATAGTTATTCCACACGTCAGTACCACGTCACCTTCTATAACTACGATGCGGTGTCGGTATTATACGAAGCCGATGTGAACTATAACACCAGCCCGACTTACAGTGGCGTAACGCCGTTCCGTGCGAACACCTCCGCTTACTCATACAACTGGACGGGATGGCAGCAAGGCGCAACCACCTATACCACCTCTGCTACCCTGCCGGTAGTGAAGGGTGATATATCGTATATCGCTACCTTCGAGCAGACAGAGCTGAAATACCAAGTCTTCTTCAAGCGTCAGGACGGTTCGATTATCGACGCGCCGTTCTTCTCTTACGAAGATACACCGGCTGCCTTCCCTGCCAACCCGACGATGGCTTCAACGGTCAGCACCGACTACACCTTCCGTGAGTGGTCGCCGGCTACGTTAGTGCCTGTCACAGAAGACGGGATGGTTTATACTGCCCTCTTCGATGAGTCGCCACGTCAGTACACCGCGCATTTCGTCAACTATAACGGAGTGTCGCTCAATGTGGACCAGACCATAGATTATAATACGGTACCCGCATACACGGGCGTGACACCGATGAAACCCAACGATAGCCGTAACTCCTATGTGTTCAGCGGTTGGGCTTGGACTGCCGGCGAAGGTTGGGAAGCCGGTTCCGTAGGCTTAGGAGAAGCCCTGCCTGCTATCAAGGGTGAGATAACTTTCACCGCGCAATATACTCCGACACTTCTGCAGTTCGATGTAATCTATCAGCGTGAGGAAGGAACGATTATCCTGCGTGATAAGAAGAAATGGGGCGAGAACTCCGCATTCCCGACAAGCGGGCTGGACTACGAAGATGCAACCTACACTTACACCTTCGACCATTGGAATCCGGCAACGGTGGTAAATCCGGTCACAACCAATGCAACTTATACGGCTTACTACAACCAATCAATTAAGACTTATTCAATAACAGCAGTAGGCATCAGTCCTGCAGGTTATGGTAGTGTATCACCGGCTTCGCTCTCAGGCATACCGGCTGACTCAAAAATAACAGTAGATGGCAATAAACTGACTGTCAATGGTTCTACCATCACCGCTACACCAACTGTGGCAGACGCTCAATACACCTATACTTTCGACCATTGGAACAATGTACCGGCTACTATTACCGGCAATATATCCACTATCGAAGCAGTCTTCACTCGCACAGTCAACACCTACACTGTTACATGGAAAAACGCAGACGGTACGGTGCTTGAGACCGACGAGAATGTAGACTACGGCACTACACCTACCTACGACGGCGAAACACCGACCAAGGATGCTGATGCAAGTTATGTATATACATTCAACACATGGACACCGGCTGTTGGTGCTATCTCCGGCGATGCAACCTACACGGCTACGTATAACACCGTGCCTACCGTGGCTTCCGTCACTGTCAGCGACAATACGACCTATTATGCCTCTGTTGCAGATGCTATCACGTTCGCCAACGGCAAGACCGATGCCGTGGTTACAATATTGCAAGATGATGCTGTAGAAAGCGAGATAACCATATCCGCCGCAATGACGATTGACTTGAACGGCAAAACCGTGTCAAGTACTCAAGCAACCGCTTCTACAGGTGTATTTAAGATTAGCGCCTCTGGCAAGACCGTCACGATAAACGGTGCGGGCGGAACGATTAATCATACGGCTAATGCCAGTGTGTTCGGCATCTACGTGGCAGCAGGTTCTACGCTGAATATGACGGGAGGAACTGTAATAGTAGACGGTGGCTCGGGTAATCCACGTGGCATATATGTACGAGGTGCTTCCGGTTCTACTGCTACCGTCTCGCTTACCGATGTCGAGGTAGAAACGAAATCAACCGGGAACAATAGTATCGCCGTCTATACCTACGCGTATGCGAACGTTACCATCCATAGCGGCACCTATACCGCTACCGCAACATCATCTTCAGCTCGTTATGCGGCCTTTACAAGGAATGAATCAGGTAGCAAAATAACCATTGAAGGTGGTAAGTTTAATGGACAGGACAAGGATGTACATAAAGGAGGAACAACAGCAACCATCTCCATCAGCGGTGGTTACTATGTTCATGATACAAATATTGAGACCTATTGTGCTACCAACTACTCTGTCTTTGACCTCGCCGGTCAGTCGCCGTACAAGTACGAAGTAGCTGAGGCGTACACCATCACCTTCAAGAATGGTGACGATGTGCTCCAGAGCACTGCTGTGAAGAAAGGCACTATGCCTGTTTATTCGGGCGAAGAACCTTCCAAGGCGGCTGATGCCCAATATACTTATACCTTTGATGGTTGGGCAACTGAAGAGAATGGTGCTAAGGTCTATGAAATCGGTGCTACGCCTAACGTAAGTGCTGATGTTACCTATTTTGCACACTTCACTCAAATGACTAACACCTATACCGTTACATGGAAGAACGCAGACGGCACAACGCTAGAGACAGATGAAAATGTACCCTATGGCACCACGCCTGCATATAACGGCACAACTCCGACCAAGGCCGAGGATGCAAGTTATACCTATTCGTTTACCGGATGGTCGCCTGAGATTGTTGCAGTAACGGGTGAGGCTACGTACACGGCTCAGTTTAATAGTACTCCGAAAACGGATATCGGTCCCGTATTGGATATTGTTGATTGGACTTCATCCACATTGACCATTAACATGAATGGTATCTCAGCTGCCGGATGGCCATACACCATCAACGGAACGTCATACGAGAAGAACGATCGTGCTGCAGACCGTACGCTTACTATCCCGTATTCAGGCAGTGCGGACGCTAAACTTACCATAACCGTGAAGGATAAAGATAATATAATCTATAGCCTTCATACCTATACCATCCCGCACGTATATGGCGAAACGGCAGAACTGGCTGAGACAAATAGTCCAGCTCGCGTTATTGTAGTCAATAGCGGAACACTGAAGGTTACTGGTAATGTGACTATCGATGCTATCTACGTTCGTCCGGAAGCGGAGTTAATCGTAAATTCAGGTGTAACGCTGAACGTGAACAAACTCGTTCTGCGTACTACTCCATGGCAAGCTGCATCTCTGACTAATAATGGTACAATTACTGCTACTAATACCTATTACACACGTATTATCGCAGATAATTCTAAGTACTTCCAATTTGCAATACCATTGGAGTGTGATGTCAAGAATGTACGACTCTCTAATAACTCCAAGTGCACCTATAACACCTCTTGGATGCTCAAGAGTTATAATGAAAAATCTCGTGCTAATAATGGAGCTGTTAATTCTGAAACAAGTTCTAACTGGGATTTATTGACTCCTGACGGAGAAGGTCATGCAACTATCATGCCTTCTGTAGGATATGAGATGTTCTCTAATACGCCGTATTATCGCGAATACTACTTCCCGGTAGCGTTGCCTAAAACCGAGACGACTGAAGTCGGCGTGTCTTACCACTCTGGTGAAGCAGGACCAAATCATGCAGGTTGGAATTCACTTTGCTCACCGTTAATGGGTAGATATTCACAACCACAAAGCGATCCTTCAGAACGACTGAAGATTAGTGAACTTCAGCAAGACGGTTCCTATCAGCAAACTGCACCTGATATCATCTATCCGGCTGTACCGTTCTACTATCAGGCTTCTGATAATGGAAAAATCTATTTCACTAATAAGGCTATGTACTTCAATGCTCCGCGACGCGAATGGAATACCTATATCCCGACGCAGTGGATGCAACTTGCTATTCGTAACCTCAAGGGCGATAAACTCGATGAGACAAGTATCTATGCGCATCCCGAGAAATTCGCTCCTGAGTATGAGACTGGATACGATGTGGCTAAACAATCGCTCACAGGCGGAAAAGCCCTAATCTATTCCGAGTTGCCTTGCGGTAAGCTTGCCTTTGCCGCTGTGCCGGATAGCTTGGCGGAAAATAGAATCCCAATCACCGTTAATGCGAACGAAGAAGGTGAATTCCTCTTCTCGCTAATGGAGAATAACTATCTCGGACGTCTGCAACATGTCCTTTTGCATGATACACAAAACGGATTGGTTATCGACTTGCTTGAGCGCGATTATTCCGCTAAACTCAATGCGGGTACTAATGCCGGACGATTCTATATCCAATGCGTATTCGCTGCTGAAGCGCCTGCGGTTACTACAGGTGTTAATAGCATAGAGTCGAACGATGATGCTCCGCAAAAGATTATGTATAAAAATAAGGTATATATTATTTATCAAGATCGCGTATATGACATGACGGGACGTCAGTGCGAACTACGATAAACAAGTCTGATTAAATAAAGGTACAAAATGCATAACCGACATAAACAATACGTCATTTTGACGATTGTCCTACTTGCGTGTGGAGCCAGTATTTTCTTCGGCGTAAGAAATATTGTGCGTAGCACTGACGAGGTTACAACCTTTGCCGTAGGCGACTGGGAAGGAATAACACTTCCGCGCTATAACGGCCCCGCCGTTTATACCACTTCGCAGCGATCGAGGGCAACTGTGACACTACCGATGACTTCCACGTCATCACGCTCACTCTTCCATCATAGTGTAGCACCATCCTACCGCGCAGCAGTAGCGACAACACAACAAGTACACACAAGTAACGCAACGTATAGAGTCCATCAGACATCGGACCAACATGTGCGCTCATTAGGTTCAGGAGCTGGAGCCGGAGGAAACGCAACAACAGGAACAACGTCCTATTCGTCTTCTTCCACTTCAACCTATAACATCCCACATATTGCGCTTGCGCTCCCAAGTGTGCGCACGCAAACGCTCGCGTTCAATAATATAAATATAGCAGCATCTTCGTCCTCACTCCTCGCTGATGCTTCGACCGGTTCTAACAGACTGGCTATGGGACCGAGACGCATGCCTTCTGAACCGGGTACAGAGGAAGTAGTCGTTCAAGATTCAGAAGGATGGTGGTATTGGGATGGTGAAGGATGGGTTCCCGCCGAAGTGAAAATTGAAGGTGGTAAAGTATATCGTAAGAATGGAACGGATTGGGTATATGTTCAAGACCAAGCCGATCCCGACACTCCTATCGGCGATATCCCTTGGTTGATGCTCCTGATAGCTCTAATCACATACAGCACTTGCCGCGTTGTAAAGAAGAAAGAAAACCGATAACATCGAAAAACGTAGACCTATGAAACATACATCGTACATACTGCTGCTCGTTTCCGCTATGCTCTTGGCGGTAACGCACGCTTTCGCCAAACAAGGTGATTCCTGCAATGACCCGATTCCACTCGGTAAAGACTATTCCGCTACTATCTCTAAGACCGGAACTGTCTGGTACTCTGCCAATACCTTCGACCTGCCACTCGCTGTGTACTTTAAGACATCTACGCCTAATCAGCCACCTATCGTAGAGATGGATTTTACCTGTACCCCGGGTATTTATACCGACTCCATCCTGTGCTCGCTCTTCTGCAAAAAAACAGGTAGCGGAGGTATCGAATTTGATATGCCCCATAAACCCGAACTCAAAGTCACTACCCTTGATGACGGCTCCTTCGCCTACTATATCGCTATGGGTAAAACATACCGCGACCTGCTCCTACAAATGGGTATCGACTATAACGTAGTTGTCTATATCAAAGTGACTTATAAGTCCACCGGTACTATGACCATGACGCCCGATGCCTTCGGTAACTGTATGGATGGCGGTAAGTTCATGCACGTCGGAGACACCATTCGTGTCAACGCAAACGATGTATCGCGACATGTCATCGTCCCCTATATCCAATGGATGGAGGACTCTATCCGCTATGTGTGGAACGGTACAGCACCGCTCCAACTCTCAGTCGCTACCGATTGCGATTTTGACCCGGATGACAACACCAACCCGCGCATCGCTAACTTTGAGGAATTGCAACCTAAGGATACCTTTAAACTTACAAGTGAACAACTTAAATACTATGTCAATGGAGGCGATTACTCGTCCGAGGCGGGTATGTTCTTCGCTAAATGGCATACTACGGGTACCGGAATACTCAAGATAGAACGCGTGCCGCAAGCTCCACCGCGCGGAGGGGCTACTCTCCTGCGCTATAACAGAGCTACTGACGTTACGCCGTCCGATACGCTCGTTAAAACATACGCTATTCCGTACACGTGGACAACGGATACTAAATTTACCACTCCTACTGACCATGTCTTTAAACTCTATGTCGGTAAAGACCCTGATTTCTTGCCTCAACAAGCGATTGCTTCCTACCAGTTCTTCCCAGGCAATGAAGGACACTGGCTCGGACTCTATGCCGCTCAGTTACAGCAACTTTGGACCAAAACGACAGAGCAATATCTCTATATCAAAATATGGTGCACTGCTAAAACGACCATCACTCCGCTACGTTGGTACCCATCTTCTTGCATAGAAGACGGAACTACAATATACCTTCCGCCGAAAGATACTGCTCTAAAAGTCAATCGACGCGATGATCGTATATTCCGATTGCTCTATTCTCTCTGGAGAGATGGTAACATTACAGTTAAGTTTAGTGGTGCTACTTCAACAAATCCATGTTATGTCCTTATCGCGGACACCTGCAAGATTACCTCTAACCCATCTGCTGCTAATGTCATTAGTACTACCGTTTTGCGCAATACAAATATCAAAACGATAACCGCTGAAACAATTGACTCATGGTCGTCACGTGTCATTGATGAAGACGGCTTTATCTATATGCGCATATACACCGATAAATCAGGAGGCGGTACCCTCACTCTTACTACTACCGCACCCGAAGAACATGACCCGTTACCTCCTGTATATCCCGCTGCCTCACTCTATGTCGCCTGCGGAGATAAAGACCAGTCCGGAGCACAAACAATATCCGTCAAAGTGAATAATGAACAAGACCTTGTCTTATACGATGCCGCCTCTAATCAGGTCGATGCGTGGCACCAGACGCCCGCGGATACACCGCACTCCGTCAAACTACAATCCGGCAATTATACGCTGGTCGGAATGACCGAAAAAGTGGAAATAGTAATAAAAAAATGATAAATTTTAAGTAAATATTTGCATAATTTAACTAAAAGTTGTAACTTTGCGCGGTTTTTGCGCGCACGTGCATACATGAGAGCAGAAAAAACATATGGATTGAGCGCTGTATCAACCCGGCTAATCGGGGTGACGGCTTTGCTGTGCGTACTCTTTATGCCTGCTTTTTCTTCGTATGCGCGCTCGCAGGCAATCGCGCTCGGTACGAATGTCAGTAACGCGCCTACAATCGTTATGCGCACAGATGCATTGGTAACGGATGGAGAGGAGAACTTCTTTGTCCTGCCTGTGGCTTATCTGCCGACAACGGTGTACTATCTGCCTGATACCGCTTTTGGACCTGTGCCGTATCTCATTGACTACGTGAGTGGTGATACACTGCTCTCTGAGATGACTTTTGACGACTGCCGCATGGCGTGGAAATGGGAGGTGAAGCCCGTAAACGATGAGGTAGAGCAACTTTATCTCCATTTTGCTACGCATGAGACTGCTTCCGCACTTATCATTCCTGCGTGCCTACCGGATGAGAAAACGCTGCCGGATACTGCCGTTTGCGTGGCGTATCAATGGGGGGATACCACCATCTATGACTCCGGTAAGTACACCCGCCATTTTGTTAATGCATTTGGTTGTGATAGTGTTGTTACACAACTTGTTACTATCCTCCAACCGTCCGAATATACCGATAATGTGGTAGCATACGACAGCCTCAAGTGGATAAACGGCATCACGTATTACAAGAATATTTCCGGCCCTGTTTATACGACCGAGAATGTGGCAGGCTGTGACTCTATCATTACGCTCAATCTGACTATTCGACACCTATGGAAGGATACAGTTCGTGCAACGGTTTGCCGGTCCGAACTGCCATACCAATGGAGAGGACATTCCTACACCCGATCGGATATATATTCAACAGATACCATCCTCGGTCCGGTGGAGGGTAAAGTATATCAGGATTCGCTTCATTCACTGATTCTGACGGTTAATCCTACCTTTGCTGTGGACACGTTTGTTACTATATGCGACTCGTCTTATACATGGCATGGACACAAGTGCTTGACTTCCGGTGTTTATACCGATTCGCTCAAGAGTGTGGACGGGTGCGACTCCGTTATTCAACTCCATCTCACGCTTACGGACGAATGTTTCCCAAAAGAATATACCTGTATCGAAGCTCTGACCCGAATTGACGAGGCGATTATTATCAACCGTGCACTTGTGGAGGACTTCGAAGATATGTCTATTCAGTGGATGTGCAATGATACACCTATCGATACCGATGTGGATCGCTTGTGGATGGCTAATCGCTCCGACGGCGAGTATAGCGCTTATCTCATTGCGCGCGACTGCGCCGGTTGTGACACGACTTGGCTCTGCCCGACGACCTACCAAAGTGCCATCAGTGATAGCGAAAAACGTGCGGTTGTATCAGTCCATCCGACTTATATAGACGCTGCTCAGCCCTATATCTACCTTACCGCTACTGCCGGTGCCGGACAATACTACCTCTATGGTCCTGCTGGTAAAGTGGTAGTGCGTGGCGAATATACGGACAGTACAGGCGAACAGAAAATAATGGTACCGGCGATGCCCGGATTCTATGTGCTCATTTGTATGCCCGAGGGCGAAACGAATATGAAGCATGTAGTGCAAAAAATCAAATTAATCGTCTATTAATGAAACGCGGCTTGATTATCATATTGGTACTTGCTACAACGATGTCTGTCGTTGCTACTCCCTATAGACGCAATCTCCGCGATTTCTTTGCGGTGGAGGTGGGTGCCGGATATCAAGCCCTGCTCACTACCGGTAACGAACTCAAACCCGGTGAAGGAGCCGCCGTTAACCTCGGACTCGGATACCGATATGTGAACCGCCTGCTTGTTATCCACGTCGGTTTGGAGGGACAATTCGGCTATATGACTAACCGCGCCAATGCCTTTAGCGATAGTACGCGTATGATGCAAAACGGACTGGAAATAATGCGATATGGAGTTATGAACCAACGCCGCGAAGCTTACCGCATGGCTAATCTGGCTCTTCCTGTTGCTGCAGGATGCGACTTCGGACCTTTTTATTTCCTTGCCGGACTCAAACCCGCTATCGCCGTTTGGGGAGATGCCAAAGCCGAAGCGCATGTACAGGCCTGGTCTGATTACTACGGCGTATTACCCGGCTCGCAAACCGATATATTAGTCCAATCTAACGGCGGGGCATATGAGCAACTGAAATGGAGAGTCCAACTGCTTGCTCACCTCGAAATAGGCGGACCGATTAACCTGCCTGACAAAAATAACCAAAGCCTCCTGCGGCTCAAATGGGGCATATGGGCGGACTGCGGTATTTTGAACGCTTACAGACCCGGACAAAACCAGCCGGCGGCAACTATGCAGGCTCCCTATACCGATGCTACCGTCATGCCTACCGTTAAGTGCAACAGCGATATGACTTCCCGCACCCTCGCCGTGGGCGCTAAACTGACACTATTAGTCGGAATCAGACCGCATAAGACATGCGTCTGTCTGAATTATTAAAATACAATTAAGATGATGAAAACAGTAATGAAAAAAACATTGTTCATAGTGCTCCTGCTGACAGCCTGCGTAAATTATATGTGGTCTGAAAACCCTTATTACTACGATGACTGTTGGTATGCTTCTATCCCTTTTACCTTCCCTCTGGAGCGTGAGATAAAGGACACCGTCTGGTACACCGCTACACTGGACGATATCAAGAGAGGCGTATCCGCTTCCTGGTATTCCGATGTGTCGGTGACAATCGATGTGTATGCTTTCTGTACTTCTAAAATTCCTTCTTTCTCACTCACCGTGGGACCTAACCAGTTGAGGGAAATGGAAGTGGAGAAAATCAATAAGAAAATTGAAGAAATGGGCGAAATGGCACAGATGATGGCGCAAACCCTTACACCGCATATCCGTATCTATCCCAATAACAAAGGTAAAGGTACCGTCTACTGCTATCCGTATGACCAAGGACCCGTTTCAACTTGCAATGATATTCTACCTGTATTCGCTAAAGCTGCTAATGTATGCTCCGCACCCAGTAATGTATATGTACTTACTCCTGAGCGTATGTCATCCTATGGCCGGGGATTTATAGTATGGAAGCAGAAGAAAAATATGCCTGCTACTGTCTATGTGACCAAAGATTCATGTAACGGTCCCGAAATAGGACGCTCTGTACTGAAAGATTCTATCTATGTCATGACTCTGGACTCTGTTGAAGTGAAGGCTGCTAAACAGGCAGGAAAGAACCTCTATATCCATGTCGAACATCCGGAGGATTATGTCGGACGAATTATCTACCACAATAATATCATCCGTAATGCGCAACTCATTGATACCACTTTCTGTCACGGTAAGCGCCTTGAACTGCGCGATACAGTATTACTGGAGACTACTGTTTATTCCAAAGACACCATGTGGACCGGTGGTGATACGCTCTCTTGGACTACTGTCAAACTGACGGTTGAACCGGTCGAACCGCAGTTTGATACACTGCGCCTCTCAGCATCTCAACTGCCTAAGTCCTATCGTAATATCTATATCCCTAAAGACGGCTGGGGAGACTACACCTCTACAATACGTAAAAAGAATACTTGTGACCAACTCTGGTATATACACGTTCAACATCTCTACACCACGCAGCACGAGAGAATTGATACCGTCATTTGCCAAGGCAAAGGCTATGCCTTCGGTGATAATCTGTATTCAACTGATACAACCGCTGTCGATTCAGCATGGATAACCCCCGATATTTGGGCAGTTGATACCATTAAAGTAACAATCCAAGAACCGGATTTGGAGTATGATACCGTTATTGTCGCTCCAAGCAAGATAACAGCCGGTTATACTTATGCGCCGTATAATATCGTGCTCAACCAATATGGCGATACCCTCGTTACCGCTTCCCAAAAAGGACAATGCGACCGACGCATCTTAGTCACTGTCCTGAAAGGGGAAGAAATCATTACGTCATCGACCTATCCGATCTTAACTCCAGCCGCGGTAGGTAAGTACCTGAAGGAGGGGCAAATAGTTATAATTAGAAATGGAAACCGATACGATTTACTCGGACGAAAATATAATTAACTTAATTTATAAACAAATTAAAAAATCAACGTTTTAGTATGAAAAAGATTTTTACATTAATCGCCGCAACCATGATGGTTCTTCCTTTATTGGCGATTGGTAACAACTCTGGTAAGACTAAACTCGATGCTAAAGACTTCACGTGGGGAACGCCTATGACACAAGATGGCGGAACTGCTGCAGTTTGGTACGTGGTGGATCTCTCCCCGCTTTATGAGGAGGAGAACCCGGCGCTCAAACTCTATCTCACGAACGTCAACAGCGATGGAGATGCTACTGTAACGCTTAACGCTACCGTAGCCGGTCAAACAGAAACGAAAACGTACACGATTGGTGCTAAGCAGTGTAAAGAATGGTCTGCTAATGCTTCTACGCTTGTACGTATGAAACAAAAAGAGATTTACTTAACTCTTAAGACAAACAGAAAGGTACAATTGAGTGCAAAAGTGTTTGAAGCCGCTGACCTTAACGATCTTTGTAAAGAGGCGACTCCGCTTGATTGGACAAATGGATTTGAACGTAGCGTAGGCGACGTAGAGTGGTTCAAAGTGGACCTGACGAACGCTAAAGCACAGGACAAAGATGTGTGCGTCTCTATCACAAACAAAGGGACTAACACAATGAAACTCTACGCAGGTCAGTCTCTCGACTGCCCGTCAAGCGGTGTGACTACACGTGTGATTGAAGTCGCTGCAGGTGCTACTATTTACGACACCGTGCCGAACAGCATGATTAAAGCCGTTGCCGGTGACGAACTCTATGTTAGCATCGAGAACACACAACGTATGGCCCTCAAGGCTTCATTCCTTGAGCCTCCGGTAGTGCCTGTTCCGCCGATTATGGACGTTACTGACTCGTGGGAAGAACTGCATGTTACCGACACAATAAAGAACATTCCTGCCGGTAAACACTACTATCGTATCAGCGTAGCTGAGATGAACAGTATTACTAAATACGAGCCCGAGTTTACCTTCCGTAACGAGGGGGGGGCAACGGTATCCATGACCCGTAAGATGGCTTTTGCCCTTCCGGCTTACAGCACGCAAGGCGACCAACTTACACTCGCTGCTGACGAAGAGACTATCGAAGTGATTAAGAAAAATACACTCGAAGGTCTGACGAACGAGTATGTTTATATCTTCATTCAAAACAATGCTCCTTTTAACCTCTATGGACGCTTCAAACACGTACGTGAGGGTAAGGCTTGTAAAACCAATATTGACTTCGATTGGGTTAAAGGTCATGACCAGGCCGGTAAAACGACTCAGTGGTATGCCGTTGATGTACGCGAGGCTAAAAAAGATATAAGAGATATTAAAGTAACTGTCACTAATCTTGGAGATGCAAGAACAACTCTTAAAGCAATGGTTGCTTTCAGCTGCCCTTATATCGACCTGCAAGAATTCTCTTCTTCTATCGCTGCTAATCAGTTCGCTTCTAAAACTTTAGGTTACGCAACCTATGCGATGATGACCGACACTATCTGGGTTGGGCTTGAGACCTCACAGCCGATACACTTCCGTGCAGATACACTTGCTACCGAACTGCCCGCACGCGACGAGGCATGTCTTACGGCTACAATGTTCGACTGGACTGATGGAGGACAACAGAAAGCAGATACCGCTATCTGGTATAAGATTGATATGCGTAAAGTACGTAACCAACAATCTTACCCGACCGTAGTCATCACTAACTTAAGTGAGACCGCTGCTGTCACAATCAAAGGACGTCTTTCACTCGAGTGCCCGGATACGTTACCTGACCAAGAGAGAAAATTATCCATCCCTGCCGGTGGCGTATATGAGAAACAACTCTCACGTAACATGTTTGAGAATATCCAAAACGACTCTGTTTATATCCGCGTTGAAGCAACACAACCCATTAAGTTCGAGGTGCGTCGTCAGGCTGTTCCTGCCGGTACCGACTGCGCTTCTGCTATTCGGTTCAACTGGGTTAGCGGTAATGACCAGAAAGCCGGAGCTAACTCTTGGTATGTAGTGGATCTTTCAAAAGCTGTCAAAGAAAAGAAAGATGTGCAAATAACTATTAAAAACAAAGATGCTCAAAACGCATGCACAGGTTCTGCATGGATATCCTACTCTTGTCCGGATGATGCTACTCCGCAAACACAAGACTTTAAGTTGGCTGCTGATGAAACGAAAACACATACTTTCGTTAACAGTACCTTTAGCGAACTCTCTTCGGACAGCCTTTATGTTCGTCTTATTACTTCAACAGAAGTACATGTTTCGGCTAAATTGATTGACCCGAAACCGTTTGACGAAATTCCATGCTCTGCCCTGGAAGGCGCACATGAGTTCGTATTCGACAGTCTCTATACACAAACGGTTGATACAGCCTGGTATAAGATGGATAAATCCGAACTGCAGAAGTTTGCCGGTAATGACTTGGCACCTAAGGCATATGTTAAGAACCTTACCAACTCTCGCAATACCGTACTCGTAGAGGGAGCTTTCGCTTGCCCGATTACACAAGCTATGATGGGAAAGAAAGAGAGCCTTTCTGCTAATCAGCCGCTTTCTAAACAAATAGCTCGTACCACGATTGAGCAGTATATGAACAAAGATGTTGTTTATATGCGTGTTATTGCGCAAGGTGCTATTGAGTTTAAGGCTTCTATCGAAGATCCGAAAACGGGTAATGACTGTATGTCTGCTCGCCCAATCCAATTGGTAGATACTATCAGCCAGGCTGCTAATACCGTTATGTGGTATCGTATTAACGTAGCCGACCTCAAGAAGGACAAAACACTGCACGGCAAGAGCTTGAAAGTGCATGTCGCTTCTTCACCAACTCAGAAAACAACCGTTAAAGTAGGTGTCTATGAGGATTGCGCCGGAGAAGATTTCTTCGACGGACGTGAAGAGCGTAAGATTCCTGCGGGAAAGAGCACAACGCATAATATCCCGGCTTACTTCATCTACGGATTGGCTGATAAAGACCTCTATATCCGTATTGAAACCAATCAGGAGATTCATTTCGCTACCTCTATCGCTGACTACGATACCGCTCCTGAAAAAGACCTCAAGTCTATCGCTAAAACGGCGGCACCGAATGTCGTATATACCTTGACTGCTAACGAGGAGAACTGGTTCGCCGTTTGTCTGCCGCAGATGCGTAATAACTACCTCCTCACTGACAGCGCCAAGATATATGTTGAGAACCCGAATGACTTTGATGTTAAAGTGACTTCAACCGCAACATGGATGGATACACTTACTTACAAAATTCCGGAACGCTCACGTACCCTCACCGCTAACCGTAAGGTTGAAAAACCGTTCAAGGCTGCTATCAGCAGTTTGATTAGACGCTTCAATAACCGTATCGGTGGTGGCGGAGGATTCTCTATCGATGAGACCGATATCAGTTATATTGATAGTCTGGCACGCGTATTCATTACCGAAGATTCACTCACAATGTATGTGATGTTCAAACCGACTGCACCTGTTAAGTGGGGTATTACCTTAGATCGCGCTAATGGGGACATCTGCGATGAGGCAATCACATTCGACTGGGAACACGGAAATGTACATCCTGCTAACGAAACTCTTTGGTATATTGTAGATATTGATTCGACTAAGATTCCGGAAGACAAAGACCTGCGTATCCATATTGAGAACTGGGGAGAGCCCGGTACTACCGCTAATATCACTGCTTCACTCTACTTCGACTGCCGCGAGGATGCTACCAAAACTGAGACGAAGAGTATTGCAATTAGCGACTCTATTGATGCTGACCGCGACTTGTTAGCTACTGTCGGCTGGTCAGACCTGCGTATCGAATACAATGCAGACCAACCGACTTGGATGTGGGTTGAACTCATTGATACGCTGCCGCGTCAAATAGACCGCGATACAATTAATGTGCTTATCTGTAATGGTGAAACGTATAGAGATACCATTACCGGACAAACCTACGAAATCATCAACGAAAAACAGGTTTGGAGTGATACCGTAAGTTGGAGAGACGGCGTACAGATGAGAGACTCAATAACCCTCTTTATCGTTCGTCCTATCATGAAACCTGATACACTTGATGCTGACTCCATCACTAACTTGGGAATGGCTCCTGTCTTGGAGGTTAATAAGAACTTGTCTGTTGATGCTTCTAGCATCCAACTCACCGCACTTATGAAAGCGGCGGCGGAAGCGGCTGACTCCATCATTCGAGTTGACACTGTTTATTGGGCAGAACCCGTATATGATGGGGATGGTTATTTGGATGAAACCCAAGAGGGTAAGTTGGATACTGTCACTCCGTATAAGGAAGTTGGTATTGATACACTCCTATTGGTTGTAAAAGGCTATTGTGCCGATAATGAAGTCCAACGCTATGAAGTTTTCTTTGAGATTAAACCGGCGTCTTGCTCCAATGATACCGTTTGGGCTACAATTCCGACTATCTCATGCGACTCCTTCAAATGGGAAAGAAATGGTGAAACCTATGATGCGAGTGGTACATATTACTATCATGAGGCTAAGCCTGCTCCGTACTGCGGTGATAGCGTTTACGAATTGATACTGCATCTTAACTACTCATCTCCTGTAGCCAAGGAGACGGTCGTTCTCTGCGCTGATAGTTACATATGGAATGGAGATAGTTATACGGCTTCCGGTGATTATGAGAAACTCTTTACTAATGCCGAAGGCTGTGACTCGTTAGCAATGCTCCACTTGGTACTGAACAATTCTTACCTGTTCGAGGATACCGAGAGTGCATGTAACGAATTTACATGGCGTGACCAACGTTACATCAAGAGTGGTGTTTATTACGATAGCTTATATACCGTTGCAGGTTGCGACTCCGTTTATAAGTTGACGCTCAATCTTACTTATGACCAATACGAAGTATTACCTGCTGTAGCTAAGTATGGTAATATGATTGTGATGATCAATAAGAACCAAATTGACGCTACGACCAAATGGGAATATACGGAAGAAGATGTAACGTGGTATAAAGTGGGCTCTGACGAACCGATTGCTATAGGATTCTACTACACAACCGGACAACCGCTGACCGGCTCCTACTATGCTGTCATCAAAGTCGCAGACGGAGAAGACGGCTGTGCAAGAGTAGGTACGACTGTTGTAGTTGACTGTGATGCTCCTACCGGTGCTCCGCACTTGGTTCCTACATTGGCGCAACCGGCTGAGCAGATTCAGTTGAGAAATCTTGATGCAGAGAAAACAACCGTCGTTCGCGTATTCTCTACTGCCGGAAGACTCCTCAATCAATATACTGTTAATGACCAATCTACCTTCTTAATGCCTGCGCAGAAAGAAAGCGGATTCTATATGGTCGAGGTGTTGACCGGAGAAACTAAGTTAACCCTTCGTTACATCGTTAAATAATAGGAGGACAACAACATGAAAACAATAATGAGAAATTTATTCGTTGCCACCGGTTTATTATTCGCAATGAGTGTGTCAGCTCAAGAGACTGCTCCTGCTGAGACATCGTCTGACTTCAACGTTGGTGACACCATCATGATTAAACGTAATCATGAGCGTTATCTCACCGGTGAGAAAATGTCCAAGTGGGTGTATGACATAGAGCATACTATTCAGCAAATTGGCGGCCGCCGTTGGCCGAATGGTATATTGATTCGCGGTATCTATTCATGGGTAGGTCCGGACGATATCTATAAGAAATCTTCTACCCCTCAAAAGGCTCAGGAAGAACAAAAGGCTCAACAGCAAGCTCAACAGCAAGTTCAACAGCAAGCTCAACAGCAAGCCGAACAGGAAGCACAGCAGGAAGCAGCCCGTCGTGCTGCGGCTAAGAAGGCGGAACAGGACTCTATCCAAGCCGCTCAAGAACAAGCCGCTCGACAGGACTCTATCGCCAAAGCTACTGCTGCCGCTGCTGCTATAGCTGCTGCGCAAGAGGCTGCACGTCAAGACTCATTGGCTGCTGTAGCTCGTCAGGATTCTATTGAGCAAGCTAAAGCAGACTCAACCGCTTACCGCCAGTATCGTGACTCTGTGGCTAAGGCTACCCGCGACTCCTTACGCGAGGCTTTCTATAATAATCCTAACGGTAACGAAGCAGCATTCGTAGTAATGAGCGAGCAGAAACAAAACTTCTCATGCGACCGCTTCACAATCGGTCTGCGTGGAGGTGCAGCTTCTCTGCTCCAGAATATGGATGACGCATTCAAAGACGGAAAATGGAATGTCGGATTTGACGTAATGTTGGACTTGCAATATGCTCACTACTGGAAGAAATTCGGTAAGAAGATGCAATACGGTCTTCTTGTCGGTTTAGGTGCAGGTTATGCTCGCTCACACGTCTCCGGTGAAGTGGATGAAAGCTTTAAAGTTCCTTCTACAGAGGAGAGTGCCGGTTACCTCGATTATACGGTTAAAGCGTCTAAGGCAAAAGAGTATGACGGCCAAATCCAACTTGAAGTACCCGTTATGTTCAGTATGATTCATGAAAACGGTTTCTTCTTCAATGTAGGTCCCCGCTTTACATTACCGGTTTACGAAAACTATAACCAGAAAATTTCCGACCCTGAGATCAGTGCTACTTTCCCGGACGAGGGCGTCACGGTTAAAAACGTTCAGATTACCGGTGTCGTTAGCGACGAACAAGCTGACTCCAAAGGTAAATGGAATGCTTCTACCATCAATATTATGCTTGGTGCTGAGTTAGGCTATGAGTTTACATTTAGAAATCGTAACTCTCTCGGTATAGGTGTATATGGTAACTATAGCGTATATTCTCTCTACAAAGGTAAAGAGTCTTCGTCTATTATTGACATTACCGAAGCTCCTGCTACCGGTAAGAACGCTGTCGTAACAGTCATTCCTGCTACCGACGCTTATGGTAAGGGAGTCGGTTATTTCGATGTCGGTGTAAAACTGGCTTACCACTTCAATTGGTGGAAAGAGAAATAAACCGTCTGCAAAAAAAAGAGTTCGCAGCAATGCGAACTCTTTTTTTATTCCACATATAGTACCAGTCCTTTTAGATACTCCCCCTCGGGATGGTAGATGTTGATAGGATGGTCTGCCGGTTGATGTAACTGGTGTAAGATGCGTACTTTACGACCTACTTGCGCTGCGGCGCTGAATACTGCTAAGCGGAACATCTCTTTGTCTATTGCTTGCGAGCAGGAGAACGTAAATAGGATACCTCCCGGACGAATCTTTTCTATACCCTTGGCGTTCAGCCGTCTATAGCCGCGTAGTGCATTCTGAATGGCATCACGGTGTTTGGCAAATGCAGGGGGGTCAAGGATAATCAGGTCGAACTTTCTCTCTTCCGCATTGAGAAAATCGAATGCATCTGCTGCAACTGCCGTATGATTCGTCGCATGAGGGAAATTATGCGATACATTATCCTGGACTAACTCAATCGCTTTACTGCTTACGTCCACTGATGTGACGGTTTTAGCTCCTCCTCGAAGTGCATAGACAGAGAAACCTCCCGTATAGCAAAACATATTCAGTACATCATGCCCCTTTGCATAGTGCTCTAATAATGCACGGCTCTCGCGTTGGTCCACAAAGAAACCTGTTTTTTGTCCCGTTAGCCAATCAATTCGAAATCCTAATCCGTTCTCTAAAGCCCAGAGAACCTCTTTTAAGGGTTCACCAATTAGATAACCGGTCTTATCACCTTCAATAGGAGCCTTAAATGGCAAAGTGTCATCGGATTTATAATATACGCGCTTTATTATAGGAACACAATCTGTCACAGCTTGGGCAATCTCCATACGATGATTATGCATACCTATCGAATGCGCCTGCATTACAGCAGTATCTCCATATACATCTATAACAAGTCCCGGAAGAAAATCACCTTCACCGTGAATCAGTCTAAAAGTATTATTATCTTCCCTTACTAACCCCAATGTTTGGCGTAACTGCCATGCGGCAGTGATGCGGTCGTGCCAGAAACGGTTAGGAAGTGTATCTACGCCAAATGCTAAGATACGGACAGCTATCGAGCCAATTTGCCAATGACCTACGGCAAGAATCTTTCCGGTATGGTCAGCTACCTGAACGAGTTCTCCTTCCTGAGGGGCATCGTATGGGTAGGACTTGTCTAAAACAATCTTACTGATAGCTCCGCTAAAAACCCACATGTGTAATCGTAAAACTGATTCTTCCTTATGCGGTTTTAATATAATAACAGGTGTATTCATATCATTATGTATTCTCAGTATTGATGCCGTTCGCTTGTTCTCTGGCAGCAAGGATTTCTTGTTGATGCTGTAATTGCTTTTCTAATTCGGCTTGTTTGAGTGCAGCCACCTCTTTTGCTGGTAACGGTTCCGTATTAATCAGTTCTTTATAAATACGTAATGTCGCCCATGCGTCGGTAGATGCATAGCGTGCTTGTTCCGTAGTTAACTGTACGTTCTCCCAGTTGGTCAACTGCTGCGTCTTACTGATTTTGCGGCCGAAACAGATGGCGTACATCTTCTGGAGGCCCATATCCAATATTCCCCACTTACACGCAATCGCTTGTAAGTCAATACAGTTGGCAGGCTTGAAATTGCGAAGTCTTCTAAGTCCGTTGATGTCATCTTTGAAAGCTAATCCGACTTTACATATCTCACTATCCGCAAATATATCCGCTAACTCTTCAGGCATGCCTAATTGAGAGAGACGAAATAAATAGCACCGCTCTTCCGTAGCAATCTGTACTAAAGCAGTCGGATAATGGACTCCACGCTTGAAGGACGGACGTGATTCTGTATCTACACCTAATATATCCTGCGCGCGCAGGTACGCGATAGCATCTGCTACATCATCCCGCTTGTCCACAATAATCACCTCGCCGCGAAAATCTATTACAGGCATCCATTGAATGAGGTCTTTGGATATTTTATGTGCAAAACGATTGGGTTTCATGGTGATAAAAAAGCCTGTTTTTCGCTTTTTTTTGAAAAAAATCACGCAAAGATACTGCTTTTTTTGCATATGTACAAAATATTTTGTAACTTTGCCGCGAAAATGAAGAATTATATACCTCAATATTTTAACACCAGGCATAATATCATCCTTCTGCTTTGGGTGACGGCGGTATTCGGAGAGTTGTTTATTCTCTTTTTCCAGCCTGTTCAGTGCCGTACTTGGGTGGATGGTGATTGGAAATTCTTGCTTTGGGTGACGATTGTCGTCGTTACAGCCGTACTGGTGATAGCCTTGAGTCGCACGATTATGTATTTTTACGCGAAGCGACATAAAATTAGTTACCTCGATTACGCAATATGGGTTATTGTCGAGGTTGCTACTATCGCATGGGTCTATGCGGCTTTCCCGCTGATAGCAATGCGGAGTTTCTCGGCCAAAATGAACCTAACCCTCTTCTATTTGTTTAAGGAGTCCCTGTTTGCGACTGCCTTTACATTGCTTATACCGTACGCCTTTGTCATACTATGGATGGTAGTTAAGAGTAGAGGGGAGCAAATAATTCGTCTGCAGGCAAGGCAGCAGCATATAGTAGAAGATGTGCCGGAGGAAATGTATCGCTTTTATGATGAGAAAGGTGACCTCAAACTGTCTGTAAAACCCAACATGGTTTACTACTTGGAGGCTGCGGATAACTATATCATCATTCATTATATGAATGCCGGCAAACTGGAAAAACTGATGATTCGTAATTCGCTTAAGAATGTAGAGTGGCGTTTTCGTGAGAAAGGGCTGATTCGGTGCCACCGTTCTTATGTGGTGAATATTCGTATGGTGAAACTCTTCCGCCGGCAAGACGGTGAGGTGATGCTCGATTTCGGGGACGAAAAGATTCCTTCCATTCCTGTATCCAAAGGCTATGGGGAAAAAGTAATGTCGATGTTAATGTAATAGAATATGAATGTAATCAATCTATCCGAGCATTGCTCGCTGCTTAATCAGTACTTAAAGGAAATCCGTAGTGTGGATATCCAGAAAGACAGTATGCGTTTTCGGCGTAATATCGAGCGTATAGGCGAAGTGATGGCATTAGAAGTAAGCCGTGCTTTAGATTATCAGACAGAGGATGTGCGTACTCCCTTGGGAGTGGCGTCTATGCCAATTGCTCAAGACCAAGTTGTAGTAGCAAGCGTGATGCGTGCGGGACTGCCCTTGCATGCCGGTTTTCTCAATATGTATGACCATGCGGAGAATGCTTTTTTAAGTGCTTACAGACGCATGAATGAGAAAGGGGAATTGGAAATTGTTTCCGAGTATCTGGCTGCTCCTCAATTGGACGGAAAAACGCTTCTGCTTGTGGACCCGATGCTTGCGACCGGGATGTCAATGGAGGCTGCTTATAAGGCGCTTCTGACGCATGGACAACCTAAACATATACATCTGTGCTGTGTGATAGGTACTCCTAAGGCCGTTGACTATCTCCAACCGGTTATGCCTGAGAATGTAACACTATGGTGCGCCGCGATTGACCCCGTCCTCAATGAGAAGAAATATATTGTACCGGGATTGGGGGATGCAGGAGACTTATGTTTTGGCGAAAAGCTTTAATATATAAAGAAACCGTCGTCATCGGACTGCTGATAGCCTATTTGAGTTTGGTTAAAGAGCCTGCATTCCGATTGCCTGATACTGTTGCTTTTGCCGATAAATGGGGACATATGCTGGCTTATATCCTACTTGGTGGAATGCTGTTGTGGAACCTTGTTAAAGATAATGTTGCTAAGCCGCTATTGTGGATTATCGCGTTGACAATTCCTATCCTCTATGGAGGCGTATTGGAACTAATACAAGGACTATATTGCTATCCGCGCACGGCGAGCTGGTGGGATTGGTTAGCCGATATAGCAGGAACAATAGTTGGAGTTTGTCTCGTTGCCGGAGTATGGAAATGGAAACATTGAAATATTTGATTGCCCTAACGTGCCTGTATCCTAATAATGTACATCGTGTTAGGATGCTGCTTGACAATAGTGCTACAGTTCAAGAGGCATGGGAGCGTGCGGATAGTGACCGCCAAGTGGAGGCTATGAGGCATGCGGAAAGAGAACTGGAATTTATTGCCCGGCATGATATAAAAACTTACTATTACCAAAACGAGGATTATCCGTATCGTCTCAAGCAATGTCCCGATGCACCGATATTATTATTCGGCAAAGGAAATTTGCAACTTGATAAAGGAAAATTTGTCTCCATCGTAGGAACGCGTTCCGCATCGGAAAATGGAAAAGAACAGACTCGGCAACTTGTTCTGGATTTGGCTAAAATGGTGCCGGATGTGACGATAATCAGCGGATTGGCATATGGCATAGATGTAACCGCTCATCGGGCTGCGCTGGAAGCAGGAGTGCCGACTATTATTATTCCTGCCCATGGACTGGACAGAATCTATCCCTCTCTTCACCGCCAAGTGGCTGTTGACGCATTGGCAAAAGGAGGATTACTCACCGAATATCCAAGTGAGACGGTACCGGATAAAGTGAATTTTGTAGCGCGAAATCGTATCGTAGCAGGCTTGGCCGATGCAGTCGTAGTAGCAGAGTCGAAACTAAAAGGTGGTTCTTTGATAACAGCATATGATGCAAACGATTATGACCGTAATTTATATGCCTTTCCCGGACGTCCTCGCGATGTTAATTCTCAGGGCTGCAATACGCTCATCCGTACACAACGCGCTATGCTCATTAATAATGCAGAGGACTTGATAAACGATATGCAGTGGAAATCGGCTGTGCAACCTGTTCAGACCGAGATCGAAGACCTTTTTGCAGACATGGATGGGGTGGAAAAACAACTGATTAAAATTGTACGAGGAGCGGAAGACGGTATTCATGTGGATAGAATAGCCGAACTGACGGCTTTACCTTATGCCCAAGTAGCCTCTTCTTTGATGGTGCTGGAGATGAGCGGATTTATTAAAATGTTGCCCGGAAATATGTGCCGGGCACTAAAATAGTAACTTTTAAAAATCAAATAATATGAAAAATTTATTGAACAATCTGGGTATTATCCTCGTTTTGCTGGGCGTTGTATGCCTGGTAGTGTATTTCTGTGGCGTACAGACAAACTTTTTATTGGCTACCAGTCTCGTTCTCGAAGTAGCAGGTATCTTAGCGTATATCTTCATCAACAAACGAGCTGAATAGTGGCGGAAGATAAGATTACATACCATCTGACCGGCATGTACCAGGACTGGTTTCTGGACTATGCCTCTTACGTTATTCTTGAACGTGCAGTGCCGGCTATCGAGGACGGTTTGAAGCCTGTTCAACGCCGTATTCTACATGCTATGAAGTGTGTTGACGACGGTAAAATGAACAAGGTCGCAAATATCGTTGGCCAGACCATGCAGTACCATCCTCATGGTGACGCCAGTATCGGAGACGCACTTGTTCAGTTGGGACAGAAAGACCTGCTTATCGACTGTCAAGGAAACTGGGGAAACATCCTTACCGGTGATGGTGCCGCCGCTCCCCGTTATATTGAAGCCCGACTGAGTAAATTTGCCTTGGAGACGGTTTTTAATCCTAAAACTACCGAGTGGATGCTCAGTTATGACGGACGTAAGAAAGAGCCGATTCATTTGCCAATTAAGTTCCCGCTGCTTCTGGCACAAGGTGTTGAAGGTATCGCAGTCGGATTGAATTCCAAAATATTACCTCATAACTTTAACGACTTATGCGACGCCTCCTTGGCTTATCTTAAAGGAGAAAGTTTTCAGCTCTACCCGGATTTTCCGACCGGAGGTGAAATAGATGTAAGTCGATATAATGACGGCGAACGGGGTGGAGTGGTCCGTATTCGTTCCAAGATTACCAAAACGGACGATAATAAGACGCTTATCATCTCGCAAGTACCATATGGCACGACCACTTCTAAGATTATTGAAACAATACTCCGTGCTCAAGATCGTGGTAAAATTAAGATTCGTAAGGTGGATGACTTCACTTCTGAGGAAGCAAAAATCGTTGTTCAATTAGCTCCGGGAAGTTCGTCTGACAAAACAATAGATGCACTCTATGCCTTTACCGATTGCGAGGTGAGTATATCTCCCAACTGTTGCGTGATTGAGAATCGGAAACCAATCTTTACAAACGTCAGCACGTTGCTTCGTAAGTCCACGGATAATACGATGGCCCTGCTCAAATGGGAGTTGGAAATTCAAAAAGCCGAGTTGGAGGAACAATATTTCTATACCTCTTTGGAGCGAATCTTTATTGAGAACCGCATCTATAAAGAGGAAGGATACGAAACGGCTGCAGATAAAGAAAAATTGATTGCGTTCGTGGATAAAGCCTTAGAGCCGTTTAAAGCGAAGCTTATCCGCGAAGTAAAGCGTGAGGATATAGAGAAACTGTTTGAGATAAGAATGATTCGTATCACTAAATTCGACTCTAAAAAAGCAGATGAATTGATGCGGGATTTAGAGAAGAAAATCAAACAGACCGAGAAAGACCTGCACCATCTGACAGATTATACGATTCGTTGGTTTGAAAACCTCAAGGCTAAGTACGGGGACAAGTATCCTCGTAGGACAGAGGTGCGCAATTTCGCAAATATCAATGTCAAGACGGTGGTAGAGGCAAATGAGAAACTCTATATCAATCGTGAGGAAGGGTTTATAGGAACGGGACTTAAAAAAGACGAGTTCTTGTGCAATTGCTCGGATTTGGATGATATAATTGTCTTCCATCGAGACGGTAAATATAAAATTGTCCGCGTAGCGGAGAAGATATTTATCGGCACCGATATCCTGCATATTGATATTTTTAAGAAGAATGATACCCGTACTATCTATAATGTCGTTTATCGCGACGGTAGAGGTGGGGTCTATTATATGAAGCGTTTCTTCGTTACCGGAGTAGCAAGAGATAAGGAGTATGACATCACGCAAGGAAAACCTGGCAGTCGTGTCGTATATTTCACTGCAAATCCAAATGGCGAAGCGGAGGTAATAAAAGTTACGTTGAAACCTGCTCTGCATCTTAAGAAGTTGGAGGTGTGCAAGGACTTAAGCGAACTGGCTGTTAAGAGCCGTAGTGCGAGGGGTAATTTGTTAACTAAATACGACGTTAAATCCGTCACGCTTAAACAAAAAGGACATTCTACCCTTGGGGGAAGAAAAGTGTGGTTTGATCCGGATGTACTGCGTATTAATTACGACGCACAAGGCTTCTATATAGGCGAGTTCCAAGACGACGATCGCGTTCTGGTGATTATGCAGAACGGCGATTATTTCCTCAATACTTTCGAGGAAACAGCACATTTCGAACAAGGGTGGCTTAGAATTGAAAAGTTTGATCCTGATAAGATTTGGTCTGTTGCACTATGGAATGCGGAGTTAGGCTACTATTACGGCAAACGTTTCCAATTGGATGCTACGCCTAAAACGCAGAACTTCCTCGGCGATAATGCAGACTCTAAACTTATCGTTATCAACGACCGCGAGGAGGCTGTATTCCGCGTGACCTTTAAGGATGAGTTCCGTGAGCCGATAGACTTGGTTATGTCTGAATTTATAGAAGCAAAATCACCGAAGGCAAAGGGGAAACGTATAACAACTTTAGACATAGCGTCTATTGTGGATGTTACTCCGGAACCGGAACCCGAACCTGAACCGGAACAGGAGACAACAGAGAACACACCGCAAGCGGATGTCCCGCTGATTATAACGAACGAAATCCCGGAGGATAGTAAACCCGTGGATGGAGACGACCAACTAAGTCTCTTTTAATCTATTGCTGCATAGCAGCTAGCTTGGCGTAATAGCCGTTACGTTTCATAAGCTCTTCATGGCGTCCTTGCTCGACGATACGCCCGTCGTGCAGGACGCATATCATATCGGCATTACGGATGGTGGATAAACGGTGCGCTACGACTAATGTAGTACGATCTTTCATCAAATGCTCAAGGGCTTCCTGAACCAGTTTCTCCGACTCGGTATCTAATGCGGACGTAGCCTCGTCAAGGATGAGGATAGGCGGGTTCTTTAAAATAGCCCGTGCGATAGAGATACGCTGTCTCTGACCGCCGGACAAACGGCTGCCTCGGTCGCCGATAGTGGTTTCGTAACCATCGGGAGTGGCCATGATAAAATCATGGGCATTTGCAATCTTGGCTGCCCGCTCAACCGCTTCCTGCCAACTGTGTCCGTTAGGCGCAGGTTGGGTTGTATCTACACCGAAAGTGATATTATTGTAGAACGTGTCGTTAAATAGAATTGCATCCTGATTTACGTTGCCCATCAATTCACGCAGATCGTGTATCTTGGCTTCGCGTATATCTTTGCCGTCAATAGTGATGCTTCCGTGAGTCACGTCGTAAAATCGTGGCAGTAGGTCGGCTAAGGTTGTTTTACCACTTCCGGACTGACCTACCAAAGCAATCATCTCCCCTTTACGAATAGTGAGGTTGATATGTTGCAGCACTTCCATATCGTTGCGGTATGCAAAACTTACATCCTTATATATGATACAATCATTAAAACTCTTGATCGCAATAGGATGGGGGACTTCCCGGATATTATTCCGGGTGTTTAATACCTTATCAATGCGCTCTAAAGCTGCTGTACCGCGGCGAATACCGTAGGAGGCTTTAGACAGGTCTTTGGCCGGATTGATGATGGAATAGAACAATATCAAGTAGTAGATAAACGTTGAGGCATCGATTAATGCATTATGGCTTAAAATCAGTCCTCCGCCATACCATAGCAGCACGGCGATTAGCGTGGTACCTAAAAATTCGGAAACGGGATGCGCTAAGTAGTAACGTCTGTTAATGCGAGTGAAGGTGTGGCGGGTCTCATTAATCAGTTTGAGGAAGCGTGCCTGTAGTTTCTGTTCGGCATTGAAAGCTTTTACCACGCGTAGGCCGCCTAATGTCTCCTCTATCTGTGTAAGGATATCGGCAGTCTGCTCCTGTCCCTTGGTAGAAGTGCGTTTGAGAGACCGCCCGATACGACCGATGAGCAACCCCGCAACCGGTAGTAAGATAAGTGCAAAAAGCGTTAGTTGCCACGAAATGAGAAATAACATCACAAGGTAGATTAGTATCATGAGTGGATTCTTAAAAAGAATATCCACGGTGGACATGATACTGCCCTCCACTTCATTTACGTCATTTGTCATACGGGACATGATATCTCCTTTACGTTCTTCTGTGAAATATCCAAGCGGCAGTCGGGTCACCTTATTATATAACTGTTGGCGCAGGTCACGAAGTACTCCTGTCCGTATTGGGACAATGAAAAAGTTTGCTAACCAAGCGCACAGACATTTCAAACCGGTTGTAATCACTAAGAAAAACCCTAACATGAACAGCACCAGTCCGGCGCCGTGTTGCGTTACTAACTGCCCCATATACCAATATAAGTTGCCGCGAGCAGCTTCTACATATTCTTTGACAGGCATACTTGATACCAATTCAGTATATTGGCTGTTCATGTCTGTTATGCCAAACAAGAGTTGTAAGATAGGTATAATCGTCGCAAAGGAGAAAAGTGACAGCACGGTTGATAGGATGTTAAACGTGATATTGAGTGCCACTTGTCCCCTGTACGGTGGAATAAACCGGTGGAGCAGTTTGAATATATTCATGCTTTTTTGTTTTTTTGCAGATGTTTTAAATCTTCGTCGATGTAGGCTGTCAGTTGCCGTTTCAGGTCATCGTTTTGTTTGTCCAAATCAACCCGAATAGGCACGGCTTGTATTTTCTGTTTTACGCTATCCGGCAGGCGGGTGAGTAGCAGCCGTTCGTAGTCTTTCTCAGTCGTAAGGATGCAGTCGTGTGCGGCAGAAATAGCTTCTATTTTTCTTTCGTCCGCTTTTGTAAACCGATGGTGGTCTTCAAAGGTAAGAAACGACGCTTTAGGGAATTGCTCTCTAATATACGCATAGAATGCTTCAGGATGTGCAATCCCGCTTATTACCAGAGGATTAGAGCCGGTTACTTCAATCGGCTCATAGACTATGTGCGAGAAGTATAACTGTTGATAGGCAGGTAGCCGTAACCGGTTATTAATTACGCGCTGGTCTATGGGCTTCATGTCTGCCGGACATTTGGTGACGATAACGGCTTGCGCTGCCAAGCTTCGCTGTTTCAGGTCTCTCAGACTTCCCCACGGCATCAAATGGTCCGTGATATACAGGTTGTCTAAAGCCGTCAGTAAAACGGTAAATCCGCATTGGAGCGACCGATGCTGCATGGCATCGTCTAACAAGACAACCTGTAAGTCGGGAACCATTCGTTGGAGTTGGTGTACTCCACGCACACGGTTTTCGCATACCGCCACGGTTATATCCGGAAACTTGCGGTGTATCTGCATCGGCTCGTCACCGATAGTGGCTGCCGTACTGGTGTGGTCCGCCATGACAAAACCACTTGTCTTGCGCTTATATCCACGGGAGAGTACAGCTACCTTATACATCGGCGACAGCATCCGAATCAGATATTCGGTATGTGGAGTTTTACCTGTACCTCCGACAGCTATGTTACCGATACATATTGTCGGTACGGATACCTTGTGTGAGGGTAATATCTGCTTGTCGTATAGCCAGTGTCTAATATGTAAGAACAGCCCTAACATTACCGAATCTCAACGACCGGAGCGAGCATGAGGATACGTGGCTCTTTCACCATCTCGCGGATGCGGGCAATCAAACGCTCTTCTTCGGTTGAGTTGTCAAGCATCTTCATGAACTCTTCGAACGGGTCTTTGGGTTTCGGATAGTAAACAAGGGCATAATCCTCGATACCGGCTAATTCGGCCGCTTTGTCAATAGCGTTATCGATATTACCGAGTTCATCTACCAAGCCCAGACGCAGCGCGTCTTGACCTAACCAGACACGTCCTTCTCCGATAGCCTTGATAGAATCCTGAGGTATATTACGTCCTTCGGCGCAGCGACGGGTAAATAAATCGTAACCGCGCTCAATCATAGCTTGCATGAGAGCACGTTCGCCCTCGTCCATGCCTTTCATCGTGAGGTTGGTCAACATAGCGGCATGTTTGTTGGTTCCTACACCGTCGATATCCAATCCTACTTTTTCGCGGATGCCTTTGTAGTTCGGTATTACGCCGAAGATACCAATCGAACCGGTTAGTGTTGTAGGCTCTGCGTAGATATAATCCGCTTCGGAACTGATATAATATCCGCCGGAAGCAGCGTAGTCCCCCATGGATACTACAACAGGGATACCTTTCTCTTGTATCAGTTTAACAGCATGATTGATTTGCTCACTGGCGTTAGCACTTCCACCGGGGCTGTTAACACGGAATACCATAGCCTTGATATCGTCGTCCTTCATTACCTCTGATAAGGTCTTAATCATCTTAGTTCCAACAATGCCGTCACCGGTTTCGTCTGTGATTTCACCTTCTGCATACACTATGGCAATGCGGTCTTTAGCTTTGTTTTTCTTGCGTTCGATAGATGCCATCTTGGAAGTGGTTATAACGGTGTAGTCCTCATCGCCGATCAAACGTACGAGTACGGAGTCCATATCTTGGCGATAAACGAGACTGTCAACCATACCGTATTGAATATATTTCTCTTGCGGTTGAACGTCCATAAACTCATCTGCATATTGGTTCATTTGTTCTACGGTCAGGTGACGTGATTCTGCTACGGCAGCGGTCATGTTGTTCCATATACCGAACAGATAAACCTCTGTCTGTTTACGGTCAGCTTCCGACATAGACGTCCGGAAATACGGCTCAACGGCGGATTTGAATGTACCTACTTTGAGCACTTGCATCTCCACACCGATTTTGTCAAGAATACGTTTGTAATACATCTTTGTGCCGCTTAGTCCGTGCCATGCGACTTCACCTACTTGGTCCAGATAAATTTTATCAGCTACGGAAGCGATATAGTAGTTTGTCTGACCATAACTCTCAGCGTAAGCGATAATCCACTTGCCGGAGGTTTTGAAGTCGATCAGTGCGTCCCGAATAGCCTTAGCGGATGCCGGAGCTACGCTTAATGAACCGCCTTTGAGATAGATACCTTTTACGTGGTCATCTTCTTTAGCCAGTTTGATATTGCTCAACAGGTCGTCCAAGCCGACTGTTTCCTGTTTCTGCGCACCGAAAGGTACGGCACCTGATAAGGCAGCGAAAGGATTGTCTTCTTGAGCTTGCTCGACAACTATACCTTTCATGTCAATACGATAGACTGTTTTGTCTCCAAGTTTAGAGTTGCCAAAAGCATTGCCTACTAACATGGCAAAGCCTACACAGGAACATAAGTATAATACTGCGCAGACGATAATTGTCCACAAACAACCGCGGTTTTTACGAGTTCCGCCCTCGGAGGATTTAATGCGAATAGCCATAATGATTGATATTGAAAATTGATTTACAAACTTTAATTAGCATATTTGCCGCAAAATTACAACTTTTTTTTTGATTGCACAAAAAAAGTAATACTTTTATTTGCGTATATGGAAAAAAAGCAGTACTTTTGCCGTCGTTATTAATCCCAAATAATCAATAAATAATTAAATTATGAAAAAAACTTTAAAGATGGTTGCAGCACTCTCGGTAGTGGCAACTCTGTTAAGCGGCTGTATTACGGCAACGGTTTTGATGACCAAATGGGCGGTTGATGAGAAAAACGAAATTATCGGTGGTAAGGTGTTTACCGAGTCTTCAGGTACGGTTTATTATTCTTACAATGGCCGTACAGAAGGTCTGAAACTGACTTTTAAGGAAAATGGAAAATATATCCGTACAGATAAATATGACGGTACTTTTACTATTATTACGCCAAAGGATGTTTATCATGGTAATATCTACGACGGTACTTACGTGCACAAAACGCAAAAAAACGGTGAATACTATTATTCCGACCTGTCCATGGTCTTTCCTGTAGAATGGTTCCGTTGGGATAAGTTTGCGGATACGATGGTCAGTGATAATGTTAATAAGGCAGAGGGAACGGAGTATATCACCGGTAAAAAGTGTATTACCTTTACGGAAGACAATTATAAAGTAGCCGGTTACAACCGTATTTATATGTATAAGAAAACGAGCGGATCTATGGAGTTTACTGCCACCCGCTGGAAACAGGGATATGATGATGAGTTCACCGTTCCTGTAGGTTGTAAAGAAGTATCCGGCTCTATTGATTTTAGTGAGAATTTCTAAGGTCTTTTATTAATATAATCACTAATGAAAGGAATTATTCTCGCGGGAGGGTCTGCCACTCGCTTATATCCTTTGAGCAAGGCTATCAGTAAACAGATAATGCCTGTTTACGATAAGCCGATGATTTATTATCCGCTCTCCACGTTGATGTTGGCGGGTATTCGTGAGGTACTTATTATCTCTACGCCGCGTGACCTGCCTATGTTCCGCGACTTGTTGGGAGACGGCTCGCGGTTGGGCATGTACCTTGACTATAAAGTGCAGGAAGTGCCTAACGGACTGGCACAGGCGTTCGTCTTGGGTAAAGAATTCCTCAACGGAGAGCCCGGATGCCTTATCTTAGGAGATAATATGTTCTATGGTCAGGGGTTCGTTTCCATGCTTAAGAAAGCGGTGGAGCATGCTGATGAGGGTGCTTGTATATTTGGTTATGAGGTGCAGGATCCGCGTGCTTATGGTGTAGTGGAGTTCGACGATAACGGGACTGTACTAAGCTTGGAAGAGAAACCGAAAGAGCCAAAGAGTAACTATGCTGTCCCCGGACTATATTTCTATGATAAGACTGTCTGCGACAAGGCGGCATCGCTTAAACCCAGTGCCCGGGGCGAGTATGAGATAACAGACCTCAATAAACTCTATTTGGCGGAAGGCAGACTGCATGTCCAGCTCTTCGGACGCGGATTTGCGTGGCTTGATACGGGTAACTGCGACAGCCTGCTCGAGGCGGGCAATTTTATTGCAACGATACAAAATCGTCAAGGCTTCTATATCGCTTGTATCGAGGAAGTGGCATGGCGTAACGGTTGGATAACGTCCGACCAACTCCGGGCAATGGGGAAGGAGATGAAGACCGAATACGGACGCTATTTGGAGAGGCTGGCGAAATAAAGATGTAGGGTGAAAGGTTAAAGGGTGAAAGGATATTGGATTATAGGATGTGTTTTGGTTGTTGTTTTGTCGGCGTGTCACCGTACGGCTCCTCAAAGTCCGAGCAGAAGGAGTGGTAGTGCCGATAAAGCTGATTCGACTGTTCTGTCGCTTATGGAAATAAACCAGCGTATGGCGGAGCGGGCGGATGCCGATATCTTTGCCATGGTTGACAGCCTGCGTAAGGCGGACGGCGCGGAGTTTGTCCAGTTGCCTTGCGGAGCGTGGAAGAAACGGCGTGATGAAGCCGAACGGCAGGCAGCTTTGTATGCTGATACCCCCCAAATGAACGAGAAATGGCGCGTGCATTTCCGGACTTATACTCTGGATGGCGATATGCTGCAGGATGTGGAGGGGGACTATACCATCAAACATTACAAGATGCCCTTGGTCTTGGAAGAGGCGGTGGAAGACATGTGCGAGGGTGAAACGGCTGTCGTCTATGCTCCGTGGTACACCGCTTATGGCGTACATGGAACCGATATAGTTAAACCTTATACGAACGTACGCTTTGAGGTTACGTTGAAATCTAAAGAGTTATAATTATGAAGAAAATATCAGTCTTTCTACCTTTGTCGTTCTATTGTTGTTTTTTATGTTTGGGTGCAGCGGTCTTTATACTGCCCTCCTGCAGTTCCAACAGTTACTCCTCTGACCTCAAGGCGGAGAAGAAACTTATTGAGGATTATATTGCCCGTGAGAAGATAAACGTCATTAAGGAGTTGCCCGAGGACGATGCCGATTGGGGTGAAAAAGACTACTATCAAGTCAGCGGTTACGATTATTTCTACTATCATCTTGTTAGGCGTGGTCCTAAGACAGACCCTATAATGGCTACGGAAACGGTCGTTATGCGCTTTAAGCAATATACGCTCAACGTCAATGCAGATACCGCCGACTACTGGACAACGCTTAACAGTGCTTATCCTTTGGAGTTCACTTATCTCACCGATTACACCACGGCTCCCACGGCATGGCATGCTGCGGTAGGGCTGATGAAATACAGCGATTCGGAGTGTAAGATTATCTGCCCCAGCCGATTAGGGTTTACTGATGACCAGACGACAGTTACGCCCTACGGCTATCACATGAAAATGAAAATCAAACGATAATATGAGTTTAGTTAAGAGTATTTCCGGCATTCGTGGTACGATTGGCGGTAGAGTTGGTGAGGGGCTTAACCCGGTTGATATAGTACGTTTTACGGCTGCTTACGCTACACAGCGCAGGGCGGCTATGCCGAATAACAACACGATAGTAGTAGGGCGCGATGCGCGCCTGAGCGGACAGATGGTGGACCATATTGTTTGCGGAACGCTTATGGGTATGGGGTATGATGTCGTTAATATCGGCTTGGCTACAACGCCTACTACCGAGTTGGCTGTTACAGGTGAGAAAGCAGCCGGAGGTATCATTCTTACGGCGAGCCATAACCCCAAACAGTGGAATGCCCTCAAACTGCTCAACGAGCACGGCGAGTTTCTGAACGACGCGGAGGGAAAAGAGGTGCTGGCGATTGCCGAACGTGAGGACTTCACTTTCTCGCAGGTTGATGAACTCGGGCATATGACGAGTAAGGACTATCTGCCGTATCATATCCAACAGGTTCTTAACCTCGATTTGGTTCATCCGCAGGCTATTGCGGAGCAGGACTTCACCGTAGCGGTGGATTGTGTTAATTCCGTAGGGGGATTGGCTATTCCGGCGGTGCTCAAGGCATTAGGTGTGAAGCATATCATCGAACTCAACTGTGAGCCGACCGGACATTTTGCACATAACCCCGAGCCGCTTCCACAGCATCTCACCCAGATTAGCGACCTGCTCAAGAGTGGAAAGGCCGATGTGGGATTTGTAGTGGACCCGGATGTGGACCGACTGGCTATTATCTGCGAGAACGGAGATATGTTCGGCGAGGAATACACGCTTGTCAGCGTGGCGGATTATGTTCTGTCTCATACTCCGGGCAATACATGCAGCAACCTCAGTTCGACGCGCGCGTTGCGGGATGTCACCCGTGCTCACGGCGGAGAATATAGTGCCTCTGCCGTCGGTGAAGTCAATGTGGTTGCCGAGATGAAGCGCACGAAGGCTGTTATCGGCGGAGAAGGCAATGGCGGGGTAATCTATCCTGCTGCGCACTACGGACGTGATGCCCTTGTGGGAATAGGGCTTTTCCTGAGTTGTCTTGCCGAGAAACAATGCAAAGTGAGCGCTTTGCGTGCCACTTTCCCCAATTACGCTATCTCCAAGAATCGCATAGACCTCAAGCCCGAAATGAATGTCGATGCTGTTCTGACGCGTATAGAGAATGTCTTTCGCGCGCAGAAAGACTGTCAGATTACTACGGTAGATGGCGTCAAAATTGACTTCCCGCAGGGATGGGTACACTTGCGCAAATCCAATACCGAACCGATTATAAGGGTCTATTCCGAAGCGGCTACTATGGACGAAGCTAACGCCCTTGCACAACAGGTAATAAAGTTGGTGTAAATGAATAAAGATATCAATATCGTTGTTGTCAACGACGACGGATGGGGAGCACAGGGAATCATGCTGCTCACAAAGCTTATGACTCAGTTAGGTCATGTAACGGTCGTGGCGCCTGATGGGCCGCGAAGCAGTATGTCTAACGCTATCTCTTTGGGCAAACCGATGACGATGGATAAGGTGGATATTGCTCAAAATGACTATTTCACAGAGGAGGAGAAGCGTCTGATTGATGTTTATGTGACGAATGGCATGCCCTCTGATTGTGTCAAGCTGGCGCTTAATGTGCTTTTTGACGATGACCCGAACCGGATAGACCTTCTGGTTTCCGGTATCAACCACGGTTCTAATGCCTCTGTCAATGTGGTTTATTCCGGTACGATGGGAGCTTGCTTCACAGGCGTGGAGCACGGCATACGCAGTATAGGTCTCTCTATCTATGACAACAATCAGCCTACCGACCTGTCGCAGTTCGAACCTTATGTAGTCGAACTATGCCGCCATCTGCTCAACGATATGGACTGGAAATGGGGTATGTGCTACAATATCAACGCACCACTTGGTGAGATTTCCGGTATAAAATGGACCCGCCAATGTCGCGGACACTGGGAGAAAGAAATCGTACCGAAAATCAACGGCGAGGGAAAAACGGAGTATTGGATGAAAGGTAATTTTGTCAACGAAGAGCCGGAAGCCGAGGATACGGACGAGTGGGCTGTTCACCACGGTTTTATTTCCGTCCAGCCATGTACTGTCGATATGACCGAGTATGCAGCGCTTTGATAAATATTGGATTGGTATTGTCTTAGGGCTGTTAATGCCCGCGATTTTTATTGTAGTCTATGTGAGCCATTTTAACCTCTGGTACACATTCCATACCTTCGGCTGGCTGTTGAGTGATACGTTCAGCAAACTTCTGCAGGTCAGTGTTTTCCCGAATTTGGCACTTGTCTTTGTCTTTTATACGACTGATACGTGGCGGTTGAGTAAAGGTGTACTTATTGGTGCTATGCCCTATATCATCGCTGCTATCGCTTGCACCTTGTAATTGTAAATTGTCGAATCGTAAATCTTATATCACCCGACTCTTGTCTTTGATTGCTGCAGTCTTTGGACTCTTATGTTTGATTGCAGCGGTCTTACTCGTTATTGCCGGTATATGGTATGGCAAAACCGAGTCGGATGCGTTCTATAAACGTATAGATACCTATTACGAACTCCAACCGCAGCGTGACTCACTCACAGCGCTCTTGGACAGTTTGTATGCGGTTAATGCGCAGGATGAAATCACTTCCATCGAGCAGTCTGACGATTATCAGACCCTTATTGTGCCACCGAAGCCTCCAACGGGCTTCTCGTTCGCGTATATGGTCACATTTTTCTGTATCGTCATCGCCCTCATCCTTGCCGCGCTCGCTGCGCTTTTACTGCATCTATCCCGACGGTATAAAATATGGTTTGTCGTTTTGGCAGTAGTGCTGCTGAGCGGATGTAAGTCTCGTGCGGTCGAAGAGGCACGGGATGTGGTAGCGCAGGCGGATAGTTTGCGGGCAGAGGGGAAGATGTACGGTGTCGATGCGGGTGACAGTGCGTCACTCGCCCGAGCCTATTATGCCTTAATGCCAAACTATGCTGCGCGTGTATTGCCTGAGGGCTGTGTAAAGAGTTTAAGTACT
>CAMOJP010000007.1 GCA_946617165.1 uncultured Bacteroidales bacterium | reverse complement strand
TGTTAAATCGAGTGCAAAGATACAACAAATATTTTAAATATACAACGATTATTTCGCTCAAACGATTGCTGCGAGATATGCTAATAAAATTTTGATTTATATGCACGTGCGTGATATATTTATGTGAGTGTCTTATCATATAAATCGGAAATTTTTGCCTATTTCATATCCATCCTATTTATAGTCAGAGAGACTTTTGCATTACTCTTTGCTTCATTCCATTCCAGCTGCGTAATCTCCCTGCGTCCCATGCCCTTATATGTGGTGGGGAATGTTAAATTGAAAAATAAAGGGTAAAAGGAAAAAATAAGTAACTCGGAGATTACTGGGCTCCAATTCCGGTTCCGCCGCCTAAACGGGATGACTCGTCCAACTCACCGACACGGCGGTTTTTATGTTGCTGCTGTGTACCGAACATCCACACAAGTGAGAATGTTACGCGCTGCTGGCGGAATGTGTTCTGCGCCCACGAAGCATAACCCTGCGGCTGTCCCAAATCGTCGCTGCGGAAACGCATCGAACGCAGTATATCCTGCACGTTGAGATTGAAAATCAGACCTTTTTTTATATACATCTTTTTCACTCCAAACGACAAGTAATAGGAACTCGTCTGTCGGTCATATCCCGTGGTTACAGGTGAAGACCAGTTGCCGTCCAATGTAAGCGTCCAGTCCTTTGGCAGGTAACCGGACAGCGTGCCGCCGACATAACCGAAATGATTGCCGTTAAGATAAGCCGGTTTACCATCGTCTTTCTTCTCGTATGAACGGTTGATATGATGATACCAACCGGCATTAACAGTGAGTGCCAACCACGCACCAACTAATTTGCGATTAGACGATTTACGATTTGCGATTTCTCCATTTTCATTCCGGAACTTCGGGACAAGCGGCAGTTCGGTGAGTGAGATGTTTCCTCCGTGTGTAGTACACGTCCCGAAATTGACCCATTTCATCTGTGCTGTGCCGTCCGGGGCAATAAAGATACGCTGGTTGAACATATCCTGCGTGTGCGAGAAATTGAAGGTGACGTTGAGATATTGCGTCCACGAAAAATACACTTCCACATCGTTGTTGAACTCCGGTGTCAATTCGGTATTGCCGACTTGCGACGAATAGGCATCGTAGTTGGTGACGAACGGATTGAGCATGTAGTAATTAGGTCTCTTGATACGGCGGCTGTAACTCATGCTGAGCGCAACAGGCTGTTGCAATTTTCCTAAAGGAGAGGAGGTATATCCCCAGTAAATAGTAGGGAACGGGTCAAAGTAGGACTTGTTGGTTACCGAATCCGCGGACGCCCAGTCTCCATGCGAGTAAGTGTACTCTCCGCGGATGCCGAGTTTGACATTCCAATGCTCCCCAAACTGTTTGCCGGCTGTGATGTATGCCGCTGCTACATGTTCGCGGTAGAGGAAGTTTGATGTTGCTTGCGGCAGCGCGGTGCTATTAGAAACGGAGTCTGTAGTCATGCGGTTTCCGGTAGATGAGAGCGCGTACTTGACGCCGCATTCCAACATGCCCGTTTGCCAGAACTTGGTTTGAAAATCCAACTTGGCGGAGTAGATGTCCACCTTTTGGTTGGTATTGATATCCAAATCCAACGTACGGTCCGTATAAACGGTTCGTTGGAAATTGGAGTTGGCTGTCTCGTTACGGTTATAATCTACGTTGACCGTCAATTCGCGTTCCAGCGGTTCGCTGAATGTATGCGTATAGTTGAGGTTCGCCGTATATTGCGGCATAGCCATCCGCGTACGTGTGGAGGTCACACTCATCTCCGTAGTATCGGTTCCCTGAACAGTGTAGCCGATGTTATTCTCAGGCTTGAGGTTCAAATCAATGCGCATATACGGAATCTGCAAGATAAAACCGAGCGTATTGAGCGAGTCAATGTACCAGTCATTGCCTACCTTCGCCATATAATAGCGGAAACTACCGTCATAGTCCGAGCGCGAGTAATTGCGTAACAAAGGTGTTGTACGGCTTGTCTCCAGTGTCTGACTGACGTCCGAATAGACCTGCGTCAGTTGCCCGAAAGTATATGTCTTCTCGCTTCGATAATTGAGATTAAGCGATACCATCTCCATCTGAATCCAGCGTTTGACATCACCGAAATACATACCGCCGTAACCGGCAGAAAGCATTCCGTTGAAGCCTTTCATCATATTGCGCTTGGTCTTGATATTGATGATACCTCCCTGGCCGGACGCATCGTATTTGGCGGAAGGATTGGAGATGATTTCAATCTTCTCGATTGTGTTTCCGTCCGTTCCGTCAAGCATGGCTTTGAGCTGTTGTCCGGAAAGATACGAAGGTTTGCCGTCAATGTAAATTTCCACAGATTTGCCGTTGACGGTAATATTGCCGTCTTTATCAATACGCACACCAGGCGAGCGCCGTAGAAGATCGTTTCCGTTAGAACCGGCAGCTAAAGGCGACGCAGACACATTGACAACTAGTTTGTCGAATTGCCGTTCAATAAGAGGCTTCTTTGCCTTGATTTCAACTTCTGCCAATTGTTCGGTCTCTTCTTGCAATACAAAGTCAGGTCCTCCGAATGTTGTGCAGTAGCCGATATATGATGCTTGTAGAATATAACGATGTTTCTGTGCAGGGGCAAAAGTGATTTGATATTGTCCCTTTTCGTCAGTAATGGTTCCGGTGAGAAGGGTAGAGTCTTCGTCAAGTACAGAAATTGTAGCGTACGGAATCATTTCGCCGCGAAGGTTAGTCACAGTACCAGAGATTGATTCCCCCAAAGCAGTAATGCAACATGCCGATAAAAATAATAAAAGAATCTGTTTCATAGGTTATTCAATTGTTTAATTCGGTTGCAAAAGTACTGCTTTTTGTCCATATAGATTATGAAAAATCCGACATTTATACTATATTATGCAAAAAAGATAGAAAAATCGGGTGTTAGTGTGATTCCTAACATTCTGAAATGGCTCGGCGTTACGCATCCCATTTGTTGAAACTCCAAAGCGGCATGACTCAGGTCATAATATCCATGCCTTAACACAGTAGCCAAAAGATCCACATCTTTGTTATGTGCTGCTTGTTGCTGCAAGTCTTGTATTGTTCGATGGAATCGTCTTAACCGTATGAACTGTTTGGGTGTTATACCGACGTATTGTCGGAAGATACGTAAGAATTGGCGTTCGCTAAGGCATGCTGTAGCTGCCATTTGTGCAGCTGTAATATTTCCTTTAACCTCATCGCATGCACGGACTACGCGCCTGATACGCGAATAATTTACATCTATAGAGTGCGGTAGCAGCCACATTAACAAAGTGTCTAATTGCTGAGCGATATCCTCCGCGCGAGCTGTTTGCTTGAATATTTGGTCGCACACAGTCAGTGTCTCATTGTGATATTCCTCGGCACGTATCACTTGACCCGCAAATAGATGCATATCGCACCCGAAGAGCGCATGCATTCCTCCCGGCTCAAAATCTGCTAACATCCCTTCAAACCAACCGCTGACAGTCTTTAAATTTAGCGTAGTTTGGTTGGCCCCAAAAAGGAATACCCCCTCACATTGTTTATCGCCAATTTCTACTATCGCATTCCTCATAAAAACCAGACTTCCATAATTAGGCAAAAGAGGCTGTATATGCTTGCCATCCTGAAATCTCGGATCGTCGTCAGGAGGTGGCATACTGTCAGTCGAGCCTTCCGCCCGAACAAAGACATAACGAGAGATGTATGGTTTCAAAGCCTCTACGGGCTCGATGATTTGAAAAAACATAACTACTGCTATAGTGAGGGTGCAAAGATACTACTTATTTGCGATATATACAAATATTTCGTATTTTTGTCCTTATTTATTTGCATATATGCAAAAAAAAAACTACCTTTGCGCGCTAAAATGTATAAGTGGGCTCTGACCGCAAGTTGGAGTCATGTAAAAATGGTTATTAGTTATGGCTAAACATTATTTAGAAGTATTACGTGACACAATTCGTGCAAACTGGAATGAGATTGCATTAGCAGACTATCGTAGCCTTACGCGCTACACTTATGGTGACTTGGCTGATAATATGGCCAATTTAGGCAATATCTACGACCAACTCAAACTCAAAAAAGGCGTGCATATCGCGATATGCGGTAACAACTGCGCAAACTGGGCAGTTGCTTATCTTGGAACCGCCGTGTGGGGTGGTGTAAACGTATGTGTTATGCCCGATTTCCAAGCCGAAGATATAGCTCGTATTGTCAACCATTCAGATGCAAAAGTGCTTATTGCCTCAGAACAGGTGCGCAAGAAATTAGAGGGGCAGAAACTGCCGAAAGTAAAGCATATCTTTGCTTTAGAGACCCTAACTCCTATCACAAAGAAGGTGCAAGACGCCGATATACACTTGACTCCGGAGCAAGTAAACTATCAAGGCGGCAGTTTGGACGACTTGGTGATGATATGCTATACCTCCGGTTCTACCGGTACACCCAAAGGCGTTATGCTGAGCTATCGCAGTCTGTCAAACAATGTGCAGAATTGTATTGAGTGCCTGCCTGAACATAATGGACAAAATGTCCTCTCTATGCTTCCATTAGCGCATATGTATGGTCTGGTCTGCGAACTGTTAGCCCAGATACCCGCAGGATGTCATATATGGTTCTTGGGACAGATGCCAACGCCTGCTGTGCTCAAGAAAGCTCTTGCTGAGACGCGCCCTTACACCATTGTTACCATACCACTTGTGATTGAGAAATTAGTGAAGAAGAATATCTTCCCGATACTCCAAAAGAAATATATGACCGTGCTATGGCACTTACCCGGCATCAGCAGGTTGATGAAGAAAATGGTGTGCAAAACACTTAACATGGGATTGGGCGGTAACGTGCGCCAGTTCCACGTCGGAGGTGCCGCTCTCAATGAGGAGGTCGAGAAACTGCTGATGGATATACGCTTCCCGTTAACTGTCGGTTACGGACTGACAGAAACAGGACCGCTCGTCTCTGGTAACCTGTGGCAGAACTTTAAAGCCCGTTCCGGTGGAAAACTTGTTTCCGGCATGGAGGCTAAGATTGTAGATGAAGAGATTTGGGTGCGTGGCGAGAATGTGATGCTCGGCTATTATAACGAACCCGAACTGACCAGACAGGTCCTGACAGAGGACGGATGGTTCCGTACCGGAGATGTGGGAAAAGTGGAAGAAGACGGCACAATCTACGTACAAGGACACAAATCCAACCTTATCGTCCAAGCTGACGGCAATAAAGTCTATCCTGAGACAATTGAAGCCATACTCAACGATATGGAAGGCGTGGACGAGTCTTTGGTAACAGTATGGAATAACCAACTCGTAGCCGTTGTAGTGACACAAATGGATCTCAGCGTCGAAAATATGCGCGCCAAACTCAACGAGATGCTACCATCATACAGCCGCATCACTAAAATTGAGACACAAAGCGATCCGCTCGAACGGACACCGAAACACTCTATCAAACGATATCTTTATAAGAAGTAATGGGTGATAGTTTTAAGGTTATAGATTAAAGGTTATAGTTTAAAGGGCATGAAAGGAAAATTATTAAGTTTATGTCTCGTCGGTTTTGTCGGGATATTAATGGTCAGCTGCAAAAACGAAGTTGAACAATTGTCCGGTGAATATTCGTATAAAATATCGGGAAGCGTTGTCGTGGATAGCGTCGAAGCACGTCTCAACAACGAGAATGGGGTACTGCGCATCATTGCTAAAGATAAATCGGATGCACTATTGACATTCAATATGCTTGGCGGAGACGTTTATACCACTACCGCTGCGATTAGCAATAAAGTAATGGAGCTTACTCCGTTTGAACGAATTATCGTTCATAACGCCAAAGACTATAAAATATCGGTCTCAGGACAGGGCGATGTTGTGGACGAGAATATTATCCTTTCACTCCAATATAACGGCATGTCAATGGACGAAGACTCTGTCTCCTTAGAGACTAAAGAAATTCACTTTGTTGGTACAAAAAACAAATGAGAAAACTAATCATTATATCGTTTACCGTCCTTCTATGTGCAGGCTGCGCAAAGCAAGCAACCGATAGTACAATCCCGCCGCTCTTTGTACATGTGATGACAGTGGAAACAAAATCCGTAGTGCCTACCCATACCTATGTGGCTAAAATAGAGGAGAGTAATATGGTGCCTCTTAGCGTACAGACACCGGGCAAAGTAACAGAAGTCTTATGTCGCGCTTCCGAGAAAGTTCGCGAAGGACAAGTGCTTCTGCGCATGGATAAAACCCAGGCAAATAATGCCTATAACTCCGCTAAAGCAACACTTACCGAAGCAAAAGATGCTTATCAACGTGTGAGACAAGTCTATGAACAGGGTGGAGTAACTGACCAGAAGATGGTGGAGGTGGAATCGAAATTGGCGCAAGCACAATCTATCTACGATATGGCTTGCAAAACTCTTAACGACTGCGAGATTCGTGCTCCACGCTCCGGTATAATTGGGCGTTGTGATATCCAAGTCGGTCAAGTCGTTGCACCCGGAGTGACCCTTATTACACTATTGGATGTAGTCGGCTATAATGCCGTCTTTGCCGTTCCGGAAACGGAAATAGCATCTGTCATTATAGGGGATGCTGCCCAAGTAGATATCGCTGCTATTCATGCAACAGACATCCCGGCTAAAGTGATTGAGAAGAATATGGTGGCTAATACTATCACCCATACCTATGAAGTCAAAGCCTCTATTGAAGGTCAGCTCAAGGACCTGCTCCCGGGCTTAGTGGCAAAAATCCGTCTTCATGCGCACGTACAGTCCGGTTATGTTATTCCGGCGTCATGCGTCTCCCTGCAACCAGCCGGTACAATGGTATGGGTCGCTAACGACAGTGTTGCTGAACGCAGAATGATAACAATTAGTACTTATACAGAAGGTGGAGTCTTGGTAACCAACGGTCTGCAAGCCGGCGAAATAATAATTACGGACGGTTCCCATAAACTTTACAACGGTGCACCTATACAATATTGATGAAAAGTAGTCGAGATCATATAGTAGGTGCCATGCGTAATTATGGACTTGTGCTCTTTATGTTCATGAGTCTGGCGGCTTTTGGTATTTGGTCTTTACCTCAACTTAACAAAGACGAGTTCCCCCAGTTTACTATTCGTCAAGCCGTAATAGCTGCTATTTACCCCGGTGCCACCGCGGAAGAGATAGAAGCTCAGGTTACTATTCCTTTAGAAGAATTTATCAACTCCTATGAGGAGGTGGATAAAGACAAGACCTATTCCGTCACCGAAGATGGTGTGCTATATGTTTATACCCTCCTTCGCGACGAGGTCGAGTCCATGCCTGAAGCATGGGCAAGTATGCGGGCGGGGTTGGAACTCTTCCGCAAAACAAGTCTGCCGCAGGGCGTTTTGCAGATAGTAGTGGTAGATGATTTCGGGCACACAAGTTCAATGCTTCTGGCTGTCGAGAGTGCAGAACGAAGCTCGCGAGAATTAGCCTTATATGCTCGTGAGTTATGCGACCGACTGAGAAAAATACCTGCAGTAGGAAAACTGCGTATATTAGGTGAACAAAGTGAAGAGATTGCTGTCACGATAGACCCGACACGTCTCTCTGCATATGGTATTGACCAAACCCAAATACAAGCCACTTTGCTGCTGCAAGGATTCCGCACTATTACCGGGGAAGCTAATAATAACCGGCTGCAAGTTGCTATTCCGTACAAAACCGAGTACGAGATTGCCGAACAGATTATTTGGGCTGACCCGGTTAGCGGTGCAGCTGTGCGTATCAAAGATATAGCTACCGTGGAGCGTAGATATAAGGAAGCGGACAAATATGTAGATTATTATGAAGACGGCAAGTCCTCGTGCCTCATCATCAATATGGAAATGATGCCCGGCAATAATATCGTTGCTTTCGGCGAACTAATCGAAAAGACTTTGGATGAGGTGCAAACCGACTTGCCGCCCGATATTCATTTCCACCGCGTAACGAACCAGCCTAAAGTAGTGGAAGACTCTGTAATGTCCTTCCTGCGAGATATTATGATTTCTATCCTGGTCGTTATAGCAGTTATGCTTCTTCTTTTTCCTCTACGTACGGCATTGGTGGCTTCGACAAGTGTGCCCGTTTGCACGGCTATATGTATTGGACTCATGTACTTGACCGGAATAGAACTGAATACCGTTACATTGGGGGCTCTTATCTTCGTGTTGGGATTGATAGTTGACGATGCCGTTATTGTTATTGACGGCTACCAGAACCTATTGGAGAAAGGCTATTCCCGTTTCTACTCAGCTGCGGTATCCACGAAGTCGCTCTTTGTGCCTATGACTTTGGCTACGTTTGCAATATCCGGCATGTTCTTCCCTATGACGAAGATAATTACCGGTCCTTTAGGTGAGTTCGTGCGCCTTTTCCCGTTTGCAGTCCTCTTTGCTTTAACCGCCAGCATCTTCTATGCTGCCTGGGTTACACCCTCTATGGCTGTACGCTTTGTACGTAGGGTCAAACCCTCTGAGATGGGATGGTTTGAGCGGGCACAAAACCGTTTCTTTACACGTATTCAGTCGTTCTACCACCGTGTGCTTTCCAGATGTTTTGCCCATCCGTGGATAGTCTATGTCCTGTTAGCTGCGGTACTGACGACAGGCGTAATACTTTTTAAACTGCTTAATATGCAACTACTGCCTAAAGCAGAGCGGGAGTTCTTTGCCGTTGAGATACACTTGCGAGAAGGTTCTACCTTGCAAGAGACTGCCGTGGTTGCAGATTCATTAGCGCGGATACTGAATACTGACAAACGCGTAAAATCCGTTACTTCTTTTGTGGGACAAGCCAGTCCTCGTTTCCATGCTACCTATCAGCCTCAAATGGCAAAACCGAGTTATGCACAGTTTATCGTCAACACTCACTCTTACAGAGAAACCGCTGCTATACTAAAAGAATACACACCGCGTTACGAGCATTATTTCCCAAACGCCTATGTACGCTTCAAACAATTAGACTACCAGCTGACCAAGAATCCGTTAGAGGTGCGCTTTCAGGGAGAAGAATTGGCTGTGTTAGAATGCTTGGCTGACTCAGTACGCCGCTATATGGCTCAACAACCGGAGTTACACTGGGTACATACGGATTACGATAATATCGCCCGTCAAACCCGGATAGTCTTGCGTCAAGACGAGGCGACACGATTAGGTATAACTGAAACATTGCTTTCCCTTTACCTCAATTCTGTAACTAATGGGGTACAACTGACAACTGTATGGGAGGACGATTATTCTGTACCTGTAATGCTCTATACGACGACAAGCAAAGATATGTCTGTCAGTGAGTTGGAAGACCTAATGGTGCCAACGGCTATTCCGGGGCAATGGGTGCCGTTACGACAAGTAGCTGATTTAGAACCGAATTGGTATCACGCTACTATTAACAGGCGCAATGCCATCCGCACCGTTACGGTCGGATGTGATTTACGAGGCAATACATCACAAGTTACGGCAGAGAAGAAAATCCGGAAATGGATACAGGCAAATATATCCCAAGAGAATGAATTATTAGTTAACGGATCACGCGTTTATATCAAGTATGGCGGTTTATCCGAACTGAACGGTCAAATGGTTCCACAAATCATGTGGTCTGTTGTGGCAGCGTTGATGGTGATGTTTGTGCTGATGCTCTATCACTTTGGTAAGATATCCCTTTCACTCTTAGCTCTGTCGTCATCTGCACTTACTATCTTTGGCGCTTTTGTCGGACTGTATATATTCCAATTGGATATTTCAATTACCGCTGTATTAGGAATAGTGTCTCTGATAGGTATTATTGTGCGTAACGCGATTATGATGTACGAGTATGCGGAAGAACTGCGTAAGACGAAGTGCTTAACTGTGCGTGAGGCAGCTTTTGAGGCCGGTTTACGCCGTATGCGTCCCGTATTCCTTACAACGGCGACAACAGCCTTAGGTGTATTGCCAATGATTATTGCGCATACATCATTGTGGATGCCGATGGGAGTTGTCATTTGTTTCGGCGCTATATTAACTCTGCCGCTGACGGTCACCATTCTACCTGTACTATACTGGAAAATATATGACAAATGAGGACTAAGAATGCACATATTATTCTACTGTTCTTGACGCTCTTGTTGCCATTCCGATTGTCCGCGCAGGTACTGACATTAGATAGCTGCCTCAATATGGCACGCCGTAATAATGCGCAGTTACAGAAGGCCGCAATTGAAGTGGAGAAAGCAAAACAAGTGAAGAACCAGGCCTTGACGAAATACTTCCCTAAAGTAGCTGTTACGGCAGTGGGATATCATAGCCTGTATCCGTTAGTAGAGGTGGGGATTAATGATGTTACCAACTCCGCTGTGCGTGATTTGCTTAATGTGCTGTATGGTAGTTACGGTGCCTCTTTAGGTTTGAATAGCACGCTGTCGCTCTTTCAATATGGATATCATGCGGGTGTGACTGCTATTCAGCCGGTGTTTGTAGGAGGCAAAATCGTTGAGGGAAACAAGTTAGCCAAAGTAGGTGTGGAGGCTGCTCAATTGCAATATGATATTGCCTTACGCGATGTGTTAGAAGAGGTGGAAGAGTCTTATTGGCTTGTAGTCGGATTAAAGGAAAAAGAGAGCACTATTCAATCTACAAAAGCATTGTTAGACACCATACATCGTGTCGTCAGTAGTGCCGCTAAAGCCGGATTGACCCTGCAGTCCGACGTGTTACAAGTAGAACTTAAGCAAAGTGAGATTCATCGGAATGAAATACAACTGACCAATGCCTTGCATTTAGCCACACGTGCACTTTGTTTGGCTATCGGAATAGAGGATGCAGATTCGTTACCCTTAGCGGAAGTGGACACTACACATCACTTCCTTCTTCCGGTTGAAGAGAGTATCAGCCTGCAGTCCCCCGAAGCACAACTGATGGAACTTCAGGTGCGCGCTGCTCAATTACAAAAGAAAATGGTTGTGGCAGACGCACTTCCTCAGATTATGGTGGGCGCTAATTACGGCTACGGTAAGATTGCCGCTAATGATTTGCGTCACGGCATAGGAAGCAATGTCGGTAACGGGGCTTTATTTGTGACGATGACGATTCCTATTACCCAGTGGTGGGAAACGGGACACAAAATCAAGCAGTCTAATCTCTCCTTGAACGAGGCTCGGTTAGACCAACAAGAAGTACAACGTAAGCTTCAACTGCGTAACTCGCAGGCGTATTCCAATATGTGCGAAGCCGCGTTGATGGTGAACGAGTTAGAGAAGTCTTTAACGAATGTGAATGAGACTTTCCGATTGACAAATGCTAATTACAGCGCCGGATTGGCAACCATAACTGATTTGCTGGCAATACAGACCTCACAGCTTAAAGTGCAAAACGACCTGACAGATGCACGAATAAGTCTAATCGTTACAACGAGGCGTTATTACGACCTCATAAACACCAAGTAATATGCTCAATTCCAGAATTCAAATACCTGTTATTTTATCTCTACTGTTTCTTTTTGTAGTTGCTTCGGTATTATACACCAATAATCTTTCCCGCCAGTTGGCTGCTGAGGAGCAGGAACGGGTGCAGTTATGGGCGGAGGCAACAGAAAGACTGATTAAGGCAGCTCCGGATGAGGATATTGATTTCTACACTACGATAATTGAGCGTAATAATGCTATACCGGTCTATATGCTGGATTCTGCCGGTAATATCCTCTATATGCGTAATGTGAAAGAACCCGTGAAGGATCCTACAACGCTTAACGGGCCGATAGAGATACGGTTTACGGACTTTGATGGTTCTAAGGTGCTGCAGAATATCTATTACGATGAATCCACGCTGCTCACTCAACTGCGATATGTGCCTTATGTGCAGTTTGCTGTCATCGTAATATTTGTTCTATTAGCGGTATTCTCTATCATCACCACTCAGCGTAATGAGCAAAATCGCGTCTGGGTAGGGCTTTCTAAGGAGACTGCACACCAGTTAGGAACACCTATTTCGTCTCTCAACGCATGGCAGGACCTCTTGGAATCCAAGTACACGGACGATGAACTGATTCCGCAGATGCGTATTGATATTAACAGGCTGCAGACCATCGCTGACCGTTTCTCAAAGGTCGGTAGTGAACCGGATTTGACGCCGATGCCCATTATTCCTGTAATCAAAGAGGCTATCGTTTATATGCGTGCGCGCGTATCTAATAAGGTGACTATCGCTTTCTCCGTCGGACAATTAAATCACTTCCCTGCCAAGTCGATTGATGAGCAGAGCATAGTGGTCATGCTCAATAAGCCGCTGTTTGAGTGGGTGATTGAGAACCTGATTAAGAACGCAATCGATGCAATCAACGGAGCAGGGGAGATTAATTTTGTACTATACGAGAAAGAGCACAGCATTCTCTTAGACGTGTCTGATACGGGAAAAGGCATAGACCGACGGACGCAAAGGCGCATCTTCCAGCCGGGATTTACTACTAAACAACGGGGATGGGGATTAGGCTTGTCGTTAGCAAAGCGTATCGTTGAAGATTATCATCGAGGCAAACTCTTCCTCAAAACATCGCAAATTAATAAGGGAAGCACGTTCCGTATTATTCTCGAAAAGGCCGTAGATTGTTGAGCCGCTACCGGTCATTGATGCATAGACGGCACCGGCATCGATGAGACGCTGTTTGATATGTCCTAATTCGGGATGTAGTTTGAATACGGTTGTTTCAAAGTCGTTAATATAACTCTTCCATTGCGTTATGTCCGGTAGAAGGGTGCCGGTCGGAGTTAGTCCGGCATAAGCTTCTTTGGTGGAAACGGCTATATCCGGTTTAATCATCACTAAGCGCAAACCCGCTAACGAGAAGTGAATAGGTGTCAGTATATCGCCGATACCTTCGGCATGACACGGACAGTTGTAGATAAAGAACGGACAATCTGCACCTAATACACGCACTTCCTTCGACAACTCCGCCTTGGTAAGGCCTAAGTTGAATAAATCATTGAGAGCTATCGCCATGTGAGCTGCATCACTGCTTCCTCCGCCTAAACCGGCTCCGAAAGGTATATTTTTCTTAAAGCGAATACGCACACCGCCTATCTTAGGGTAATGTGCGGCCATGAGCCTGTAACAGCGCAGGATAAGATTATCCTCCGGGGTACAATCAACGGTTATTCCGTCTTGCTCAAACGACAAACTGTCTGCTTTATTCACCTCCAGTTCGTCGTATAGACCATAAACAGGGTAAAAGACTGTATCCAAGTCGTGGTAACCGTCTTCCCGCTTGCGGATGACGCGCAAGCCAATATTCAATTTGCAATTAGGTCTATATACCATCTTACTTCCGCTTTCTACTTTTTGATTATACCGTGTCCATAAAGGAACGTTGTACTTTATTGAAGATGATAATACCTATAGTAAGCAGAATAACCATAAAACCAAAGCTATAACCGAGCATCCACCAGTCGTGTGCTCCAACGCCTAAAACACCGTATTTGAAGAACTCCAATATTCCTGTCAGCGGATTAAGCATCATCGCCAAACGTATTTTCTCATTCGTAATCGTTGACAGCGGATAGATAACCGGAGTTGCATACATCCACAGGCTCACAAAGAAACTGAGCAGCAGTTGCAGGTCGCGGTACTTAGTGGTCATAGACGAGAACAGAATACCGAAACCAAGGGCTAACCCGGCAAGCATTATTACGAGTACAGGCACGAGCAAAGCATACCAATTAGTGTGAATCGTTATGTCGGTAAATAGCTGATAGTAAGCATATACACACAAGAATAATCCAAACTGAATACCAAAGCGGACGAGGTTGGAAATGACATCACTGAGCGGTGTCACTAAACGCGGAAAGTACACTTTACCGAATATGCCGGCGTTGGTAACAAACGTATTTGATGTCTTATTCAAACAGTCCGAGAAGTACTGCCAAAACGAGATTCCTGCTAAGTAGAACAGCGGCTGAGGAAGACCATCGGTAGAGATTTTTGCTATTCCGCCGAAAACTACCATATACATCACTGTTGTCATTAGCGGCTGAATCAGATACCAAAGCGGACCTAAGATGGTTTGTTTGTACTGCGTAATGATATTACGCTTGACAAACAGCATCATCAAATCGCGGTATTTCCAAATCTCTTTTAGGTCAACCGATAATAACTTCTCTTTCGGCTTAATGACAGTGGTCCAATTTTCTTGTTCCATATTATTTGCGTATATATTCAGTAAACGTATAATCAAATGGGTTCTTCTCGTCGGCAAAGTGTGGTTCTTCACTCACTTTGCGCCACACTTCAGGCTCAATAATAGGGAAAAATGTATCCGCATCCTCCCAACTGTGATGGATATGGGTAATGTATAGTTTGTCAGCAATATCCATAAACTGGCGATATACCATCCCCCCTCCGATAACAAAAGCCTCTTCCTTGTTGGCATTAGCTAACTGTACGGCTTCGTCTATCGAGTAAGCCGCTTCAGCGCCATCGAACGTTTTACCGGGTTGGTCCGTAATAACAATATTGCGCCGGTTGGGCAGCGGGTGTTTGGGTAGTGAATAGAACGTGCGCTCACCCATTATAACAGTACGGCCGCTTGTTACGGCCTTAAAGTGTTTCAAGTCTTCCGGCAGGTGGCATAGTAACCCGCCTTGTTTGCCGATGGCGTAGTTTGCCGCGATGGCTACGATGATAGATATCATAACTCTTATATCTTGTCGTTATACCGATACAACACCCGCGATGTGAGGGTGGGGATCGTAGTTCTGTAATTCAAAGTCTTCGTATTGGAAATCAAAGATGCTCTTGACGTCAGGATTGATTTTCATTGTTGGCAGAGGTCTTGGTTCGCGTGTGAGTTGCAGTTTGACTTGGTCCAAGTGGTTGAGGTAGATGTGTGCATCTCCAAAAGTGTGCACGAAGTCGCCGGCTTCGAGTCCTGTTACTTGTGCCATCATCTGCAGAAGCAGTGCGTAGGAAGCAATATTAAACGGCACGCCTAAGAATATATCCGCCGAGCGTTGGTATAGTTGAAGCGAGAGCCGATTGTCAGCTACGTAGAACTGGAACAGGGAGTGGCAGGGCGGTAGCGCCATCTTATTCACTTCGGCTACATTCCAAGCGCTCACAATCATACGGCGTGAGTCCGGATTATGTTTAATCATATCCACCACTTGTGCAATCTGGTCGATTGTACCGCCGTTATAATCCGGCCATGAACGCCACTGGTGACCATAGACAGGGCCTAACTCGCCGTTCTCATCTGCCCACTCGTTCCAGATACGTACTCCGTGCTCCTGCAGATAGTGCACGTTGGTGTTACCTTGCAGAAACCACAGCAGTTCGTAGATGATGGACTTGAGGTGTAACTTCTTCGTCGTCAGCAATGGAAAACCATCTGCCAAGTTAAAGCGTAACTGCGCACCAAACACAGAAATAGTTCCTGTTCCGGTGCGGTCATGTTTCTCTGTTCCCTCAGCGAGTACGCGTCGGCATAAATCCAAATATTGTTTCATATCTCTTTTGTCTAATACAACTTATAGGTCGTTTTCAGCACTTTAAACTCCGTTCTACGGTTTATCTGATTACATTCTTCTTGCCGGTTAGGGGTGAGCGTCTTAATGAAAGTATCGTCCAACACTTGTCCTTGCGGCAGGTAAGGGTACTGCTTGTGTAGCACAGCGTCCACTATAACCGGAAGAGACTCGCCGTAACCTTTGGGCGTGAGACGTTCTTTCTCGATGCCGCTCTTGATAAGGTAGTTCACAACGGTCTCTGCGCGTTTTTCGGACAGTGTCTTATTGGATAGGGAATCACCCACACAGTCCGTATGTGAAGCCAGTTCGATGGTTATATTGGGGTTGTCGTTCAGCAGTTTCACTAACGACTGCAGTCCGGTTTCGCTTTGTGGCGTGAGGGTCCATTTACCGAACTCATAGAAGATATTATCCATCTTCACAGGCTTGGAAATAGGCGCTAAGGTGAAGTACTGCTGATAAATCTTACTATCTTTAAGGTTCTCGGTTGTCAGTATTGCTTTCTCGTTCAGGTAGCCCCGTGCGGAAGCCATGAGAACGTATTTGACATCACGGTTAATCTTAATCTTATATGTTCCGTCACGTCTAACTGCCACTTTGCTGTTCGTGCCGTCGTTGCCTACGATACGTATTTGTGCATCTGCAATCGGTTCGCTGTTATTGTCGTTTACGTTACCTTCAATGATAAACACCATCTCCGGCAGTTCAAACGAATAAATCTCGTCGTATCCTTTCTTCAGTTGTCCGCGGTTGGTGGAGAACATACCGTTTTGGCTGTTGCCGATAAAAGTTATTCCGAAGTCGTCGCCGTTGGAGTTGAATGGTGTGCCCATATTGAACACGAGCCAGTTAACAGGAATCGTATCGATACGTTCGGATAAGGTGTCGCGTTCGGCTTTGAAGATATCTAATCCTCCGTAGCCGGGATGTCCGTTTGAGGCGAAGAATAAACTGCCGTTTGGGTGAATACAGGGATACATCTCGTCTCCCGATGTGTTGATACGCGGACCTAAATTCTGCGGATTTACCCAGTCGCTTCCTTCCAGTTCTGCCATCCAGATATCCTTGCCTCCTAAACCGCCAGGCGCGTCACTTACGAAATAGAGTGTGTCTCCGGTCGCGTTGATAGAGGGATGTCCGACGGTGATACTGCTGTCTTTGAATAACTTCACTTCTTGTGGTTCGGCCCACTCGCCGCTGGCTCTTGAACTTGTATAAATCTTAGCTCCCAAATCCTGTCCGTTGATGGGGCAGGAGTAGGTGAAGTACATGGTTTTGCCGTCTTCCGTGAAGCAGCATACTCCTAATTCGGCTTGTCCTGATTTGGCGGAAGTGCTGTCGTTCTCATTTTCTCCGTCGCTCTCACTTTCTCCGTACAGTCCGTCAGCCAAGTGTATCTCCTGCCATTTTCCTGCAGCATCTTTGCGGGCGGAGTACAGGCAGAAGGACTGTGCACCGGTAACAGGACTGGCGCGTTTCAGTTTCTTTTTGCCGCCGGTATTCTGTTCCTGGCGATTTGATGTAAACATGACCGCGTCTCCTTCTTTGCCGATGAAAGCCGGCGCGAAGTTGGAAGTACGCTTCTGATTGAACTCCTTCGCAGGAGAAACAACGTATCTTGTCGTTTCTTTCTTCCACTCCGGCATCTGTCGGCAGGCGTATTGTCCGGCACGGGCTACATAGTCGTCGGGATGCTTCTCAAGATAAATCGAGTAGTTCTTTTCCGCTTCGCCGTATTTGGCTTGATACTGCAAGACTTGTGCATAATGCAGATATACAATCGAGTCTTGATATTTGTAGCGGATGGCGTTTTTATAGCTGTTGACTGCTTTGGAGTTGTTGAGTATGCGGTAGCACTCGCCTTGGCTGAAGGCGATTCGTGCTTTCAGTGACCGGTCTTGCTTGGGGTTAATGCGTCCGTATAGCTGTTTGTACATCTCAGCAGCGTCGTAATACTCGCCGATAGCGTACTTCTTATCGGCGCGTTTGATACGAGACTTCACACTGCAGGAACTCAGTCCCGCAATCAGAACGCACAATGCCATTAAAAAATATGCAATTCGCTTACCTTTCACTTCTATTCTTTCGACTTTCGACTATTTAAGCTCATGAATTATCAATCCTGATCGCAGTTTCGGTTCGAACCAAGTCGTTTTGGGCGGCATGATGTTTCCGCTGTCGGCAATGTCGATAATCTGCTGCATCGTAACAGGATAGAGTGCAAGCGCCATTTTCATTTCTCCGCTATCCACACGACGCTTGAGTTCGCCTAAACCGCGTATGCCGCCTACAAAGTCTATCCGTTTGTCAGTACGCAAATCCTTAATGCCTAATATCTTGTCGAGAATGAGGTTGGACGAAATAGTCACATCCAGCACGCCGATAGGGTCAGCGTCGTTATATCGACCATCTTTAGCGGTAAGGGAGTACCATTTCCCGCCAAGATAGAGACTGAAGTTGTGCAACTTGTTTGGCTTGTAGATGTCTGTGCCTTTGAGTTCTACGTCAAAATCAGCACGCAGAGCGTCTAAAAACGCTTCCTCGCTCAGCCCGTTCAAATCACGCACAACGCGGTTGTAGTCGATGATATTGAGTTGGTTGTCCGGGAAACAAACGGCAAGGAAATAGTTGTATTCCTCGTTACCCGTGTGATTCGGATTTTGTAACTTCTTCTCATTGCCCACTAATGCAGCAGCTGCCGAACGATGGTGTCCGTCTGCGATATACATAGCCGGTATCTGTGCAAAAATCTCTGTAATCTTGGCGATAAGCGCATCGTCGTCGATTACCCAGAAAGTATGTCCGAATCCGTCTAAGTCGCTAATAAATGCATATTCCGGTTCCGCAGTGCACACTTTGGCTACTAACGCGTCCAAGTCGTCTCTGTGAGGGTAGGCGAAGAACACCGGCTCGATGTTGGCATTGTTCACGCGCACATGCTTCATGCGGTCTTCTTCTTTATCTTTGCGGGTCAGCTCATGTTTCTTAATGCGCCCTTCCATATAATCTTCCACCCACGCTGCTACGACCAGTCCGTATTGTGTCCGTCCGTTCATTGTCTGTGCATAGACGTAGTATTTCTCTTTCTCGTCTTGCACGAGCCAGCCGTTCGCGCGGAACTTCTTAAACTCTTCCACGGCTTTTGCATATACGCGCTCGTCGTGCTCGTCGGCAATGGGGTCGAAGTTTATCTCGGGTTTAATGATATGGTATAACGACATCGGATTACCTTCTGCCTCGCGAGCAGCTTCTTCCGAGTTCAATACATCATAAGGACGGCTGCTTACCTGTTTGGCAATAGCCTTCGGAGGACGAATCCCCTTAAATGGTTTTACTCTCATAAACAATCAATACATCATTAAGCGGCGCTGCCGCACTCTTTAGACTTCCTACTTTCGACTTTCTGCTTTCGACTCATTACCCATAGAGCAAGAGCCGTTGAACACTGCGTTGGGCTCAACGATAAGTGTTTGCGTCTTGACTTCGCCTTTGATATTACCGGTTGCCCGAAGTGCTAAAGTGTGTTTTGTCTCGATTTTGCCGTCTAATTGTCCCATTATTTCGGCGTTTTGGCAAACAATTGTGCCTTTAATACGTCCTTGTTCACCGATTACTACTTTGCCGTTGGACTGGATATCTCCTTCAACGACACCATCTACGCGGAAATCTGAATCTGCAATAACTGTTCCGATAATCTTACTGCCGGCGGTTAGTGCATTATACAATGCGCCGGGTTGTTGCTGTTGTGTTGCCATATTCTTATACTTTTCCTTAAATTAAACAATCACTTTTACTGCTAAATACACATTTAGCGCACAAAGATACAACAAAAACTGCACATATGCAAATTTTTGGATGTTTTTCGCTAAATAAAATATAATTTTATGTATTTAATGGGCATATGGGGCATTTTACTCCACTCTCATTCCTTGTACATTGTACATTTTACCTTTGTGCATTATATAGAGTTGTCCGTTGCGGATTACTTTTGCATCCTTAGTGGATGAGCCGAGAACAGCGTCAATAGCGGTTGGAGCATCGTTTTCCGAAGTGATGATAATCTGTTTGGTCATGCATGTTCCGGGTTCGCCTGTCTTACCTTGTTCCGCACAATCGACACCATACTCGCACTCGTGTCCGACTGTGAAGGTAATATCCTCTGTATTACCGGTCCAGAAGAGTTTGTACTCGCGAAAAGTATCGGTCGGGTCCTTACCTATATACGGTGTTCCCATAGCGCCGGAAGAGGGCATGAGCTGTGCGAGTTTATAGTGTCCGTTGCCGCCGATAACAAAGGTTATAGCGGATATCTTACCGCCCTTTAGACTTTCAATGCGCAGGGTGTTATCGGCATAGAGGCGGTAGAGTAGCCCGGCCTTACTGTCTTCGCCGAAAGCAGGTCCTGACACACCTTTTGCTTTGTCGCTGGTGAAGCGGAATAACCCGTCAGGCGTCGTGAAGTCGGACGAAGGGATTTGGGACTTGTAATTTGGATAAACGTCGTTCCAAATGTACGAATGGTCCGCTGCGCTAAGTTGCACAGCTACGAGAAAAGTCACAAGAATGAGTGCAATATGTTTCATATTCTTACAATTAACGCCGCAAAATTACAACAAAAACTGCACATACGCAAATAATTGTGCAAAAAAATGAAGGAAATAGAATCTTATTCTGTAAAGGGTTCACCCGTCTTCATTTTTTGCACTTGTGCAAATAAAATAACGTTTTTCATGCAAAAAGTGTCATTTTTCTTGTATATATGAAATATTTAATGTACCTTTGCAGGCAGAAACGTACACTCGTCCCCGCTCCGGACGTTAAACCCGAGCCGTCAGACCTTAGACGTTAAATGGGGCGACATAGAATTATAGCGTAATAAGCCAAACTTGATTTTCTGAAAACTGGACACTTTTAGAATAATCATTGTTAACTCAAGCACGGTTTATGCACGCTCACGTGTTAGCGTGAGTTTTCCGTGCGTACATTTGAGTTAACAAGGTAGTCCAGAACCTCAGAAAATCAAATGAGCGAGCGAAAGCCCACGCTTTTTATGTTTATATTGCATATAACAACTAACGAACTAACAACAACTAATCATTACTAAAAGTGCACCCGATACTTATAGGGTCTAACAAAATGAAAAAGTATTTATTTTTAGCATTTGCATTATTTGCAGGTTTGAGCCTATTCACGTCTTGTAACGAGAAAAACAATCCTGAAAATCCGACCGAGACAACTCCGACCGGAGATAACCCATCAACAGGAGGAGATCCAACCTCTTATGAAGAAGCATATAAAAATGCTGCTCCCGGTATTTATATGCGTGGAAACTACTTGCTTGCAAAAGGCACTGATGGTAGTGTGTTTACAATTGATGATGTGACAGCTTTCCCAACTATGGAGGCTGTAACTAATGACAAATTCCTACCTGCCGATTTTAAAGCATGGGATGGAAAACTCAGCACATATATTTTTGGTATTGAACTTTATAATGACAACGATGGAAACTGGCAGACGTACACTTATGAAGATACAGTAAGCATCACCGTTCAAACAAAATATACCGAGGAGTTAGTAAAGGTATATTCAGAACCTTTGAAAACTCAATTCTTGTCTATCAAAGAATTCCAAAAAGTAGCAGATGGTGCAGACTTTGAAAACTTGTATGTAGCTATTGCCAAACGCGTTCAGCAAAACGGACCTATTGTTAAGCCGTCTCAAATGGTGCTCCAATACGAAGAATTCTATCCCAAAGCATGGCTTAGCGAGTATTATCCGCAAGAAATGGAAACCACAGGGTATGCCTGCAAATATACAGGAAGCGGAACGATTACTACTATGCGTGTGGACAAAATCTTCGAGTGGGGTGTGAGCGTTAATGACCCCAAGATTCTTTGGCTTCCTAAATGCAACGTGAACGATGTAGCGAACATTAAAGTGACCATAGAGAATGTCTCAGAGACAGACGCAAGAGCATATATCGCTAAAGTAAAAGAAAGCGGAAAGTATGAGCATGTCACAGAAAATGAAGCCGAAGGAGTCATTGCTTTCGGAGGTGACAATGAGCCGGAGAATCTGGATGACAAGTATAGCGGTGCAGTTTATCCAATGTGCACAATTATGTTCATTGAGGGTATTTTAAAAATCGAATTCAACGTAGCTAAACTTGGGTTAGTATAAGAAATAGTAAAGTGTAATACATAGCCAAGACCTATAAAGGCGTAAGAGTAGGAAAAAATTATTGATTTTATGAAAAGTAAAAAATTATTGTATTTAGCATTATCAGTTGTTGCATTTAGTGCAATCTTTGGTGCTTGTAGTGGAAAGAACAATTCTCCTGAAGACAGAACAACAAAGAAATGTTGGGAAATAACATGGAAAGATTCCTCGTCCGGTGCGTCTGAAACAAATTATTATTGGGAAACTGAACTGGAAGCAAAAGAAAGAGTGAAAACTCTCGAAATGATGGATCAGATTTCCGCGTCCTACAAAGAGGCAAAGGCGAATGACGAGAATTCTTGCAAAGATTTAAACAAGTAGATTCTAATTTTGTTAAATCCATCAAAAGTGCAGAAAAATCACATTTCTGCACTTTTTTTATATTTTCCTTCACTTTTCCTTCACTTTTCCTTAATTTTTTCTTCCTCAAAATTTGCACAATTCAAAAATTTGTACTACCTTTGCAGCCAAATTAGGAAAAATAGTTTTTAACGCGAATATTAACTCTTAATTAAATTTAATCTGTATGAGAAAAATTCTACTCTCTCTTGCTGCACTGTCGATAGCAGTTGCAACAAATGCATTTACTCTGCAAATGCAGAACTCCGACCTGGGCATTAACAAAAGCATCACTTCGGCAGTGGCTGATCCTGATTTCTTTGGCGACAAAAAAGTGGCCGTCACGTTTGATGCTCCGAAAAAGACCGTTAACCTTACGTTCGAAAGCGCAACCCTCAAGGCGACCAATGCGCAGGAAGTATTTTATTTCTTAGGTGATGATAATTTCAATATTGTTGAGATTCATCTTTCGGGCAAGAACTACATCATTGGTGATGGCAATAACTCCACGCCGATACGTATTGAGAAAAGTGCTTTGTTCCTTACCTCAGACGACCCGGCTAACACTTCGCTGGACATAACCGGTAAAACGCAGATTTGTCAAATGTATAATAACGGAGGTATCCAGTTGGGTAATTCAGACGGCGATCAATTCCCTGTTAAAATTGCAACCACAAGTGCTGACCAACCTGTCTTTTATGCAAATGGTGCAACGTCGTTGGAACTTCTTATGATTTACTGCGATTTGGAGATTACGGCTTCTGAGAATAATGTCATCGTCGATGGTTTTGACATGATTTGGTTATATAATTCAGAAATCAGAACAGAAGGTGTAACTCTTAAGAGTGATATGTCTACTTTCGAGAAGAACGGCAATCCTTATGCCGGTAACCTCAAGATTGTTGCACCTTATGGCGTGAAGATTGGAGACACTTTCATGTTCCCGGACAAAGAGTTCACTCCTGCTGAAATAAAGAAAGGTTCTGTTGCCTATAGCAAAGCTTTGCGCACGCTCACGCTTGACGCGGCTACTATAGATGGTGTGCTTCAGGTTTGGGGCGATAATTTCATTGTGTATCTAAAAGGTAGTAATACCTTCACAAATTCAGCAGCTTCGGCAGCCAGCCGTATATCTTTCCATGGCACTAATAGTGTGCTTAAAGGTGATAAAGATGCTGATTTGGATATCTACTGCAATAATAATGCACAAGGTATCAGTGTGGATGATGGCCTTGAAATAGGCGAATTTGAACGCCTCTCTATCTATGCTTCAACATATGGTATTATCGGCAATACAGACGTATCCCCAAACGATGTGCTGTCTTTAACTGTCACTCCGATCGATATTTATTCCAACACAGCTGCCATCTCGGAATTTGAGGACTTGACAATTAGTTCGCCTTATCTCAAATGGAGCAACGACGCAGCTGAATACAGCACAACCAAGAAAGCGTTGATAGATTCATCCGACGAGGATGAAATCATTAAGAGCGCGTTTCTCAGCTATCCGACACTCTTAAGCTTCTGCGCCGTAAATGTGAACGAACTTAATAAAGACGATATCCCTGTATCCGGCGCAACCGGTAAAGCAAGTTACAACACTGCTACTAATACACTCACTCTGGATAACTTTAACGCGGAGGGACTCGAACCAGGCAATGCTATCTATGCCACTAAAGATCTGACTATCAGCCTCGTAGGAGAAAATAGTCTGGATGCAAATGTGGATGCCCTCTATGCTGAGGGAAATATCACTATCGAAGGGAAAGGATCACTCAAACTCAAGAGCGTTTATGGTAGTGGTGCTACACTCTCTGAGGGTAAGAAACTCACTATCTGCAAACGGGCTTATGTTACTCTTGAAGGCCTTGATGCTGGTCTCAAAGGCGATGGGATACTTGATTGCACAGGAGCAATGGATCCCGAAGATGCTCCTACTGGCACGCCTGCTGAACTCGAAATCAATAATGCTACCTTGATTGCTAAGTCCGTCAATAAGTCGGAGTACGAAGGGGCTATCATTTACTTCAGCGAGCCGAAACTGACAGATGCTGCTTTGACAAGCACAGTACCTGAAGGCGGTAGCTTCGCATACAAGTGCAACGGAACCACCGTCTTTGCAGGTTTTGTTAAGGATAACGAGTACGTTGAGTCTGTGACCATCTCTGCCAACGGACCTACAGCAATCGCAAACACGAAAACTGCCAATACTACGAAGAAAGTGATTATTGACGGCCAACTTTACATCATCCACAACGCCCAACTCTTCAACGCAACCGGCACAAGAGTACGTTAAATCCGGAAAATTACCCACTAAACCGCAACATCTCGCTCATACAAGTGTTACGTACGTGCTGTTAAAAACGAGGAAAAAGAATAAGTCATTATTATTATGAAAAAGGTTATTTTCTTATTAGTACTTGTTGCAGGAATGGCAGCAAATATTAGTGCAGAGCAAAAATACTCCTTTGTCATAGAAGGTAGTGAAAAAGTGTATAATCAAATACGCATTACTAACAGGACATCCGTAAGTGATATTCATTGCAGAGTAGTCGTGTTAAAAGAAAATAATGAAATCAAAAGCGTTTATGGAATCTATAACTTGTCGGGATATGACGATTCAGATACGAATACAGAGAGAATTACTCGCGGCACGAAGATAGGTTTGCAGTTTCCTGAAAACTTTAATGAAGAGTTGTTGTATTCCGTAGAGTATCGGGATTATCCTCTGTTTGATGCGGTAGTCATTACACTTTATGATGCCAATAACGAATTTAGCAGAGATTTTTAGAAGTGCCAAAAAACATTTTTCTGTTGTTTTGGCATGCATGCAAATTCTGTTTTTTGGGCATCATGCAAATTCTGTTTTTTGGGCATCATGCAAATTCTGTTTTTTGGGCATGCATGCAAAAAAAGCACTTAAATAATTGTACGTGCTGTTCAATATTAATGAACAACTGACAAAAGATTAATGAACAACTAAATTAATGAACAACTAACAAAAGAGTGCAGAAATCGCCAAATTTCTGCACTTTTTTTATATTTTCCTTCACTTTTCCTTCATTTTTTCTTCCTCAAAATTTGCACAATTCAAAAATTTGTACTACCTTTGCACCCAAAATAAATTTATGTCATTACTATGTCATTACTATGTAACAACTATGTCACAACTATATCACTATAGTGATATTACTATGAAATTAGTATGTGATTAGTATGTGATTAGTATGTGATTAGTATGTTATTACTATGACATTACCATGATATTACTATAACCTTAGTATGTTAGAAGCCTGATCCTAACGGAATCCTAGTATAACTTAAATATATTCAAATTATGGCTGGAGTAGTTTATCATGACCCCGTCAACGAAGTGCATGGCGCGGTCGAAAAACACGGCGAAATATACCGCCGCAAGTATTATCGGGACGAAAATGGCAAAGTCATTGGAGTCGGAAAAAAGGAAGTTTACAAAGTTGCGAATCCGCGTAACTGGAAGAAAAATCCGCCAAAAGGTGGCGAGCTCGACAAAATCAATCGTTTCCGCGAAGCATGCAACAGAGCATACGCTATTATTAAGGCCGCTAATCCTGCAAACAACCCGACGCCTGAAGACATCGCTGCTTATAACGATTACAAAGCCCGGTTCAAAGCACAAATAAACGGTCAACCGGATCCGCAAGCACCAAAAGATCCTGCTACAAATCTCCCTAAGCGCTACGTCCGTTTGGACAATTTTATTCGGGCAATCATCCTCTGCGAACTCAAAAATGCATAAAAATTCGCAAAATATTTGCATAAGTGCAAAAAATGTAGTATCTTTGCGGGCTGAATTAATCAATGATCTGTTGATAAACGATGAAAGTGTTATTAGTAATAGGGCTGCTGCTGATAGCGGTGCTGCTGCTGTCGGTGGGGGTGATATTCCGGAAGGATAAACAGTTCCGGAGTCAGCATATCAGCCAGAATAAGAGAATGAGAGAAAATGGAATCCATTGCGCCGTTAGTCAGGACCGCGAAGCAAGGAAAGGGGAAAGAAGAAAACTAAAAGTGGAGAGCCTTTAGTCGAAAATCAAATATTAAAAATATCATTATGAACAAAATTCAAATTATTATCAGTTCTGTTTTTGCAACATGTATCGTTGCGCTGTTTGTACTCGTCTTTGTTTTCCAATTCGGTGGCAAGAAAAACAATACACCCGAATTAGTGCAAGTTGATGAAGTGCTGCCTATCGCAGTAGTCAATACCGATTCGATTCTGCAACACTACACTCTTGCTGTAGAAAGCACAGAGCAACTGATGACCAGTTACGAGAACTCAACGGTTAAGTTAGATAACCAAGCACGCGCTTTCCAGAAAGAGTATGAGACCTTCCAACGCGATGTGCTCGATTTCCAACGTAAATTAGAAGCGAACGCCTTCTTGAGCCGCGAGCGCGCTGAGAGCGAGCAGAAACGTCTGCAGAACAAAGAGCAGCAACTGCTTAAGAAACAACAGGACCTCGAGGCACTCCGCCAGAAACTGAGTAACGACTTTATGGAGCAGCAAAACGTGCTCAACAAACAACTCGCCGACTCCGTACAACAATTCCTGCGCGAATATAATGCCGACGGACACTATCACCTCATCGTCAACGATGCCGTTGTGATGAACAAAGTAGCCGGCTACGATATCACGAACGAAGTGATTGAAGGACTCAACGCACGGTACGGAAAGTAATGATTAAAGACTGAAAGATTTAAGGGTGAAAGGGTTAAAGTTTAAAATAGGGTTGTGTTTGTTGGCCATTATTCTGTGTCCATGGTTTGTCCGTAGCGTGAAGGCGCAGAATATACCGGTGCCCCTGAACTATACACGTATTTACGACTATATAGACGAACTGCTGACGGACGGAGTTATCGTTCACCAGACTGCTGTACGTCCGTATTCACGTGAGCAGGTGGCACATATGTTAGTGGAGGCGCAGAGTAGGGACTCTCTCCTCAATAAACGCCAACGCAAAGAGCTGGAGTTCTATCTCAATGTGTTTGCCCTTGAGCGGGACACTATCATGAACAACTACGTCCAATATACCGACCATCAAACCTATAATCTCTCGCTTGCTAATCCTCAATTCTCCTTTATAACGAAGAATAAACAGTTCAAGATGTCCATCGAACCTATATTGGGAATGGATATCTACGGCTCGAAAAAAGGTGCAATCATCAAACGTTGGTGGGGCGCAGACCTGAAAATGGATATTGCGCACCACGTTTCGATTTGGGGCTCATTGCGTGATGTGAGCTATAACGGCGCTATCGGTTTGCGTGACTCCTATTATCCCGATACATATGCTAAGATAGACGGCGCAAAACTGACCAAACCCCAGTTCCTTAATACGCAATCGGGCGTTCAATACAAAGAAGCCAACTACGGAGGCGATTTCTCCGACAGCAAAGGCGGAATATCTCTTTACGCGTGGTTCGGTTCGGTCAGCCTGCAGCGAGAGAATATCCAATGGGGGGACGCATATCATGCCTCTAATATCCTATCTGGACGTAATCCCGCCGTGCCGATGCTTTCCATCCAACTCACACCCTGCAAGTGGTTCCAGTTCGACTACTTCCACGCATGGCTCGTGAGCAACGTCCTGGATTCAACACGATACTACATCGAAAATAATACATCAGGAGGCACTACCAAGATGTATCGTCCACACAATAAATTTATGGCGGCGAACATGTTTACCTTTATACCGGTTAAGTACCTCACTTTCTCGTTTGGTAACTCGATTGTGTATGCCGAGAACAATGTGCAGGCTGCGTATTTTATACCGTTTGCCTTCTATAAGTCTTTGGACCATTTGCTGACCAAAGGTGTCAGTTCCGAGAATCAGAACTCACAGGCTTTTGCGACGCTTACAATTCGGCCTGTGGACCACTTGAAACTATACGCCTCCTTCTATTTGGACGAGTTTAAGTTCGACCGTTTGAAGAAATCCAATCCCCAGCGTAATCCGGTATCCTATTTAGTCGGCTTCGACTGGAGTGGATGGCCTCTTAAGGGATTAAGTCTCAAAGGTGAGTTCATGCGCTCTTATATCGCTTGCTATACACACTCTATTGATGTGCTGACTTGGAAATCCAACAGTTACGAAATGGGACATTATATGGGCGATAATGCCCAGTCTGTCTTTGTGGAAGCCAGTTATCGTCCTATACGCGGAATGTTAATCAAGCTCAGTTATACGAACGATACAAAGTATAATGTCTATGAATATCTCCGTGGCGGCACTCCCGCTGAAAGAGCAGCAGGCGGAATCGGTACAACCATCTCACAAAAACCTTTCGACAAGCCCGTTTTCCGAAACGATATTATTGCATTAGACGGTATCTACGAGGCACATCCGAATATGTATCTGCGTATCAATCTTACATATAACAACGCCCGCGGATACGATAACACTACATCTTCCGTGACCAGTGAGGTAACCGGAACTGCCCAAGATTTCCTTAATCGCTATGCTCCTTTGTATTGGCAGGGAAAGAATATTACCGCTATGATTGGCTTCTCCTTCGGTTTCTAATATGACGGTCCTATACGAAGATAATCATATCATAGCCGTCAATAAAACCTGTAACGAAATTGTTCAAGGCGATAAGACGGGTGACCAACCGCTTAGCGAAATCGTTAAGCAGTATATCAAAGTGAAGTATAACAAACCGGGAGAAGTCTTTCTCGGTGTGACACACCGCTTAGACCGCCCGACGAGTGGAGTAGTACTCTTTGCACGTACGTCCAAAGCACTGACTCGTCTAAATACAATGTTCAGGTCTCATGAGCAGATACACAAGACCTATTGGGCAATAGTTCAAGGAAAACCGAATTTACCGGAGGCACGGCTCGAAAACTATCTGATACGCAACGAAAAACAGAATAAATCCTTTATTGCCAAACAAGACGCTAAAGATGCTAAACTGGCAGTTCTGAGTTATAAGACACTAACCGTTGGCGACAATTATTCGCTTTTGGAAATCAACCTTGAAACAGGTCGCCACCACCAGATACGCTGTCAATTGGCTGCTATCGGTTGCCCCGTCAAAGGCGACCTCAAATATGGCGCCAAACGTAGCAATCCCGATGGAGGAATAAGTCTGCATGCACGCAATGTGACGTTTGAACACCCGGTAAGCCGCCAAATAATATCCATAACCGCTCCAATACCAGAAGAAAATATATGGCAACAACTCGCTCCCGAACCCTGACCGTTTGCCGCGCTTCTGCCGGTACTGGTAAGACCTATACGCTTGCTGCAACATATGTGGCATTGCTTTTTAGTGGGGAGAGTTATCGCTCTATTCTTGCCGTTACCTTTACCAATAAGGCCACGCAAGAGATGAAAGACCGTATCCTTCTTTTCTTGGATAATATAGCCCGCAATACCGGCGAAGATGCAAAAAATGCACTCAAAGCAGTACGTTCGCATATGATTCGCAACGCCGACTTGTCGGACGAGAAGTTGCGTCAGATGTCTGCCAAACTCTATTCAACCATATTAGAGGACTATGACAATCTGCATATTTCTACCATTGACACATTCCTTATGCAACTGCTTAACGGCTTGGGGCAGATGCTGGATAATGCTACCGCCGGAGCGCGTGTGGAGTTGAATATCGACCAGGTGATAGCTAAGGCGGTCGATAATCTGTTAACCAATCCGTTGGACCAATCGGATAACTTGCTTAAAAGACTTGCGCATTACGTGTCCGGCAAATTGGATGAAGGAAACTCTTGGGATGTTCGTGGGGCACTGAAAACCATCGCCAAGAATATGTACGACGAGTCCGTCCAGCAAATGGACGCCGACGGGCAAATAGTCTTCGATGCCAATCAAATCATTCGCTATCGTAATTCGCTGGATTACCGCGTTGCCGATTGTTACAAACAGTTATGCAATCTTTATGAACCGTGGAGAAACTGGACGCCTGAAACGGACGGCATAAAAGGCTTGGCTAATGTGGGGAAACTGGTAGCGGAAATTGGTACGTATTTAGACGGAAGCTGTAAAGAAGAACATATGTTCCGTGGCTATTCGGAAGCCTTAGGCGCTAAGATTGAAGGAGATGACCTGCTAAGCAAGTATAAATATAGTGATAGGGGAAATCTGGTACGCGAAGCACTAATTGAACTCAATAACTTGTGTAAGGCATGCAAACGCGTGTATCTTACCCAAAAAGCGACAAATCAACTGCTTGGTGATATGGCTCTTATGGCTGATATACGCAAGGAAATACGAGCTATATTGGCAGAGCAGAACAGTGTCCTCTTAGCTCAGACTGCCGATACACTCCATCGCGCGATGATCAAGGGAGATGCTGACTTCATCTTGGAGAAAGTCGGAATCCGATATAATCATATCATGTTAGACGAATTCCAAGATACGTCTGTCCTGCAGTGGCAGAACTTCAAACCTCTGCTCGAAGAGATATTGGCAAATGGCGGAACCGTCTTTATCGTAGGAGATATTAAACAGAGTATCTATCGCTGGCGCAATGGTGACTGGACCATTATGCGCGACCTGAACGAAGACACACCTTACTTGGGAGCCTTCTTCAACGACAAATCTCTCAACCGTAACTTCCGTTCGCATAAGCAGATTGTTGAGTTTAACTGTGAGGTGTTCCAAGCATTAGCCGAGCAAGGTTATATTATGGACGTGGATTCCTCTTCCTATTCGCCTTCCAACGATGGCGGATACGTGCAGATGCAGCTCGTGCCCTATAAGGACGAACAACATATCCGACCTAAAATAGGGGATGCCAAAGATTATATATTGGACCAAGTATTCCAAACCATCGCTCAGCGTCTCGCATTGGGCGAGCAACCGTCCGATATGCTGCTCCTTGTCCGTACACACGCAGAGGCTCAGTATATAGTTGACTTCTATCGCTCTTTTGCGTTGGAGAATAGCATTTTGCAGAATGTATCCATCGTTTCGTGCGATAGCTTCCAGTTAGACACGTCTATATCTGTAATGGGCATTATTCATGCATTACGGTGGCTCTTCAAACAAGATGAGGTTTCTTTGGCATACCTTCGTCTCACACAGCCTCAAATGGATATAGAAAAGTTGAATATTGTTAATAAACAGACACCGCTATGTGAACTGTTAGAGGAAGTTATCAAACTGTTTCCTTCTACCCGGCTGCAAGACTTGGCATATATAAATTGCTTGTTAGACAGTGCACATGACTATGTCATGTCCTATGATTCTTCAGTAGAGACGTTTTTGGATTATTGGGATGATACGCTACATAAGGTCTCTATATCGGCTCCGCAGATAGACGCTATCCGTATAATGACAGTTCATACTGCCAAAGGTTTGGAAGCACCAAATGTGTTTATTCCATTCTGCCACTGGAAATTAGAGAAAGATAAAGGCTATCTTTGGTGTGATGCGAAAGGATTGCGTAAGCAGCAAGTTGAACCGCTTAAGAAGATTCCCGTGGAGATGAAAAAAGATTTGCTTGATAGTGAGTACGAACCCGAAATGGAGAAAGAACATCTCAACCAACAAATCGATAATGTAAATGCCTTATATGTGGCGCTTACTCGTGCCCGCACTCGATTGTATATATACGGAGCATATCAGCCGTCCGATGTAGAGAAAACGAGCACGGTAGCCGTTTTGCTGTATAATATCTTTGCTAATCGGTGGACAGAAACGGACAACACATTGTTCTTGTCTATGGAAAACGTATCTACAGAGGAAAAGCACCAGTCTAAAGGAAAAATGCAGGACCGTTTCTCTTTTGCCCGGGCCATTACACAGATGGCAGAACTGCACGTAGGCGAACGACCGATAGCGTTCCAACTCAGTCGTGAATCGTTAGATTGCCTGCGATACGGTGTCCAAGAAGGCGAAGAGACGTTCTCCCGTATTGATTTAGGTAATGTGTGTCACTCTATTATGGAGCATATTACAACCCGTGAGGACGAGGAAGCCGCAATAACGGATGCTCAAATGAATGGACTGATCTCGGACGAGACCGCCCTCGAACGCATCCGTCAACTGATTGACGCTGCATGGGAAAATGAGCAACTGTGCGATTGGTTCTCAGGTAAATGGGAACTGTGGCGAGAAGTAACCTTCCTGACCGCTAACCGCGAGATGCGTCCAGACCGTGTGATGATTGACAAAAATACCTCTACGGCTATCGTACTTGATTATAAGTTCGGGCAACATCATGACCCAAAATATCCGATGCAAGTACAAGATTATATGCGTATAATGGTCCAATTAGGCTATAAAAACGTAGAAGGATACCTTTGGTTTGCACAAGATAATGAACTACAATCCGTGAAGCTCAAATGAACACCTTTTTATATGAAGTTACACAGCAATTAATAGCTGAGCGAGGTATAGAAGGCTTGGCGTCCACTACAATCGTAGTGCCGTCTCGTCGTGCTGTGCTACATATAAAGGATTGCTTTAAGGATTATATGAAGGCACATAACCTGCAGGGACCAATCCGGTTACCGCAGCTCACGACACTCAGTCAGCTCTTTGACGAACTAAGTCCGCTATATAAAATGGACGAAATACAACTCGTCTGCACACTGTATGATGTCTATGTTGAGGTAGAGAAAAATGCTAATCCTGATAAAGACCAACTGCCATTAGAAGTGTTTTACGGATGGGGTAGGCAACTCGTGCAAGACTTCTCTAATATAGACAAGACCTATCCGCTTGTAACTCCCGACCGATTCTTGCAGAATGCCGCTTCGGCGAATATTTTATCTCAATTGGATATTGACGATGACGTCCGTGAGCGACTGGAACAACTCGTATCCAATAATCCGTCCGTTGCAGCATCCGGATCTAAAAGAAAGGAGTTCGAAATAATTTGGACCAACCTTCCGGATATATACAACCGTTTCCGCGCGAAACTCGGTGCGTACGGCTACGAGGGAGCAAGAATGCGTAGTGTAATTGAATGTTGGTCTGACGACTCTATCCAAAGTAGTATTGCTGATAAGTACTTTGTCTTTGCCGGCTTTAACTATCTCGTCCCTGCGGAGAAGCAGCTAATGAAGAATCTGAAAGAGTCGGGGCAAGCAGCCTTCTTTTGGGATTATCCCCGTACAGGATCTTTCACTGCTAATACAAAGGCTTTCAAATGGATACAGCGCAATGCGGAATTGTTTGGTGATGCTGCGCCTAAACGTGATTGGGATACCAAAGACGTTGAATTGGTAGCAACAATATCATCTCATGCACAAGCACAATTTGTCTATCAATGGCTAATGGCTAATCACCATACCGGTGATCGCTCGGCTATAGTTATCTGTGATGAGTCGGTACTTGAACAAGTGGTATATGCTCTGCCGCAGGATAATGAGGAGGAACCCAATCCGAGATTTAAGTATATCAATATTACGAAAGGCTTTCCGCTACGGCAGACTGAGATATACTCAAGACTGATGAATTGGCTTGAAGAAGGTAATACTGTTGAAGAGTTTATGAACGCTGTTGTTGTTACGGTGAAGAACAACGAAGAACTTCAAAGCTTGTCTTTTACAGAACTCCTTTCTATGGAATCAACCTTCCAATTACTGTCTCATTTGACTCGCTTTTCCCTAATGAAAAAATCGGGAAAAATACCTGCGAATATATCGCAACGGGCGTTAATAACGCTGCTTCGCCGTTATTTGGGAGGGGTTTCTTTTCCGTTTCACGGAGAACCGTTAGCGAATGTGCAAGTGACCGGAGTACTGGAAACGAGAGCAATGGACTTCGATAACCTGTTGCTGCTGAATGTGGAAGAAGGAATCGTTCCTAACGTGTCGCCGGACCATTCATATCTGCCGTATTATTTGCGTAAGTATTATGGACTGCAGACGCATGAGGAGTCCACTGACGTATATGCCTATAACTTCTTCCGCCTTCTCTCACGCGCTAAGAAAATTACGATGACTTTCGCCGGAAGTGAGACTGGGACTAACCGTAAAACCATGTCACGCTTTGTAAAACAAATTATGGCAAGCGATAACTTCCGTGTGACCAAGCATTTGCTGCTTGAACCGAATAAGGTACTGCCGCTGCAAGCTTTGTCGAATGCGACCCTGTTGAATGAATCTTCAAATGCAACAAAATCGTACATATCTCCTTCGGAGATAAATACCTTCCGCCAATGTGAAATGCGTTATTTCTGGAGATATAAAAAGGGGATTCACGAGCCAAAGGTAGAAGATGTACTCATATCGCATGCCGATCTCGGGACTATTGTACACAGCTGTATTCAAGAAATCTATACTCGCTATGGTAATGTAAACACAATCCCGCAACCAATCGATTGGTCTGCCATACGTTCCTTGGAGACCGTTGCAACTAATCATCCGATTGAATATACGACGATTAAAACATATATTTCCCGTATTATAGAAGCTGATAAACAGTTAGCTAAGCAAGGGTTGGAAATTGTTGGTATGGAGAAGGAGGCATATTGTACTATTGATGTGCCCGAATACGGTAATATCCGTATTGGAGGACGTATTGACCGAATAGATAAGCTAAATGGCCAATTACGTATTGTGGATTATAAGACAGGAAGGCTGAAGGATGATAATATTTACCAAATCAATATTTATCGTGAAGCACTTCACGCTTCCTCTGCTGCTCTTTATCTTTGTCAGAATAAACCGGATGAATTAGTTTATGATGTCCCCGTTCCGGATGAAGAGGTCTTTGTAAGTGAACTGGCACAAACGGTGCATGATATGCTTTCTTTAACAGACCCCAAGATGACTGAAAAGGAATCAACATGTCGTTATTGTCCATACAAAATACTTTGCGGAAAGAAAGTCGAGGAATAAAATAACCTTTAAGCGTTTTTTATTTGCCCAATCCAAATAAAAATACTACCTTTGCAGGCTGAAAAGTAATTATAAAATTGAGAATGAAAGTCTTACTAATTAACGGAAGCCCTCGTCGGGAGGGAAATACTCACATCGCTCTTACAGAAGTTGCGAATGAACTTCATAAGCAAGGTGTAGAAACCGATATGATAGAGATTGGTACTAAACAAGTCCGTGGTTGCATCGCTTGTAATCAGTGCCGAACCAAGAATTTAGGACACTGCGTCTTTAATGACGACCTGTGCAATGAAGCGATAGAACGTCTTGCTCAAGCCGACGGTCTGGTTATTGCTTCGCCGGTTTACTATGGTCAGCCTAACGGCACATTACTTTCCCTTGTTCAACGTATGCTTTATTCTGGTGGTGCTCAGGCTCAGCGTAAGCCCGTTGCTGTTATTGCGGTGTGCCGTAGAGGTGGTGCTACTGCTGCTGTACAAACGATGGAAATGCCGTTCCAATTGCTTAATATGCCTATCGTTACTTCCCAATATTGGAATATAGCTTATGGTCGGGAGAAGGGGGAAGTGAATAACGATGCAGAAGGAATTCAAACGATGCGCACTTTAGCCGGCAATATGGCGTGGTTGCTCAAAAAACTCCAATAATGTACTTGTTCTATACTCCACATATTATCGGTGATGAGAGCTTGATTGGAATGCCGTTTAGTCTTGATAGTGAGGAATCGGGACACTGCATCAGAGTGCTGCGCTATACACGTGGCGACGAGATACTACTTACCAATGGTCAGGGAATGACATATACGGCAGAGATAACAAATCCTAATCCGAAACATTGTGAATTCATCATTCGGACAGCTGAGAAACAAGCTAAACACCATTCGAATTATATCCATATAGCTATTGCTCCTACGAAAAATATTGAGCGGATGGAGTGGTTTATAGAGAAATGTACGGAAATTGGGGTTGATGAGATAACTCCGCTCTTTTGTCGGTTCTCTGAACGTAAACAACTGCGTATTGACAGATTGGAAAAGATTATTCTTAGTGCGGCAAAACAATCTCTGACTCCATATCTACCCAAACTTAACGAGATGACAAATTGTATGGAGTTTATACGTAATACACAAGAAGAAACACGTTTTATTGCTCACTGTTATAAAGAAGATAAACGCGAGTTGAAGAATGAAGTTGTGCCGGATAAGAGTGTAGTGGTAATGATTGGACCGGAAGGCGATTTCAGCGAGCAGGAGATAGCCTTAGCGCTTGATAATGGTTTTGTTCCTGTGAGTCTCGGGCAGAGTAGATTGCGTACGGAAACGGCTGGAATAGTTGCGTGTCATATATGTAACTTATGGGCATCATCGAAATAGATAAGTCGTGGTTATTGGGCATTAATGGTGCCCATACAGAGTGGCTGGATTATATCATGTGGTATGTCAGCCAGTCTTGGGTGTGGATACCTTTATATGCGTTTCTTATAGGACTTTTAATAATGAAGTTCGGTTGGAAGAAAGGACTTGTATATACTATGGCTTTAGTGTTAGCCGTCGGGCTAAGCGACTATATCTCTTCAGGATTAATTAAACATTGGATTTGTCGTCCTCGTCCGACGCATGAACCTACATTAGAAGGGTTGGTACATATCGTTAACGGTTACGTAGGTGGTCTGTATGGATTTGTTAGTTCACACGCCGCAAATACAATGTCTTTGGCAGTGTTATTCTCTCTTATATGGAAAAAAATAAACCACCAAGGTTGGTGGCTGATGATATATGTAGCACTTAATTGCTATAGCAGAATGTATTTGGGGGTTCACTATCCGGGTGATATACTTGGCGGATTAGTTGTGGGAAGTGTTATGGCATTGGTTGTCTACGCGGTGTTGAATCTGGTCGAGAAGGAATATAAGAAGCGTGTGGATGGCGAGGTGCATCCGCCTTGTTGTTCATAAAACGCTGGAACTGGTCGGGGGTAAGAATACCGCGCAACTCATTGATGAATTCTTGCATCCCGCTGTACTGCTCTGCACGAGTAATGTTATTATTCATACGACGCTTATTATGACGCAAGTTTATACGGTAAAGGCTGTCAATAACAACACTATCGGTTAAACTTAGCTCTCGAACTAACATAAAAGTCTGTTTACGAGCTATCTCCTCCGGAGTACGTTGAGGTTGGTCCACATCAACAACAGGGCGCGCATTAACTGCCACCGAAAGGGAAATAAATATGAGAACCAAGTAGAAGTACTTCATATGCCAAATTGGGTACAAAAAGTGTGCCATATACGCTAAGACAATAAAAAAAAGATTAAAAATATGCGATTTGAACGATTTATAGCAGAAAGATTATACTTTATGCAGCAAGACGAAGGAAAATCCTCTCGCCCTGCCGTTCGTGTCGCTTTGGCTGGTTTGATTATCGGGGTGATGGTGATGATTATAACTGTTTGCGTCGTTGTAGGCTTTAAGCAAACGGTTACGGATAAAGTGGTCGGTTTTGCGGCTCATTTGAGAATCGTCAACTTTGAGAATAATAATACGTTTGAGTTAAGCCCGATTAGTGTTTCAGATTCGATGATGCAATCTCTCGCACAAATTCCCCATATTGCAAGTGTCAATACCTTCGTAACAAAACCCGGAATTATCAAGACAGATGAGGATTTTCAGGGAATTGTCTTTAAGGGGACTACCTATTGGGATTATTTCTCGGATAATCTCATAGAAGGCCGTTTGCCTGAAAATGAAAACGAAGTGCTACTTTCTCGGCGTCTGTGCGATTTGATGACTCTGAATGTGGGGGATCAGATTCTGAGTTATTTCGTCGGTGAGAGCGTTAAAGTGCGTAAATTCGTTATATGCGGCATCTATCGTACCGGTTTTACAGACTTTGACGAACGATTTATATTAGGTGATATGAATGTGGTGCGTCGTCTAAACGGGTGGAGTGATAATCAGATTTCAGGTATAGAACTTAGAGTAGATAATCTTCGAAATCTTTATGAGGCGTCTGATAATGTGTTCTTTGCTACAGCCAATCGCTTTGATGAAGAAGGTAACGGCTATTATATGGAAACATTAGAACAACTCAATCCACAGATATTCTCCTGGCTTGATCTGCTGGACATGAATGTTATAATTATAATTCTGTTAATGTTAGCCGTATCAGGTTTTAATATTATTTCGGGTTTGATAATACTGATATTGGACTCAATCCAATTAGTGGGAGTGCTGAAAGCTCTTGGTGCTTCAAATAAGCAGGTGCGCGGAGTGTTTGTCGTGCAAGGTCTAATGCTTATTGGTAAAGGGGTTTTATGGGGTAATATTCTTGGTTTAGCGATATGTGCAATTCAGTATTGGGGACATTTCTTGCCATTGGATGCAACTACATACTACGTCAACTATGTGCCTATCGCCTTTCCGGTAGGATGGTTGTTGTTGCTTAATATTGGTACGATACTAATTTCGGCGCTTATTCTATTGGCACCATCCGCTATTATAACTAAAATCAGTCCTTCACAGGTAATGCGTTTTGAATAATGAACTTTCGCACTATTGTAGATATTTCTGCCGCTTCATGGCAAATAGCGTATAAGGATAAAATAGCCCTTTTAGGTTCCTGCTTTAGTGATAATATTGCCCATAAGATGGAGGAGTATTATTTCCAAGTCACATGCAATCCGACCGGTACGCTCTATAACCCTGTTTCTGTTGCGCATCATATAGACGATGTTGCACCTATGGCAGATGTGATTATCGTCACTTTTGGTACCGCATGGGTTTATGTGGATAAAGCAACTAATGAGGTCGTTGATAATTGCTGCAAGCGTCCGGCTTCGGACTTTATCCGTCGCCGATTGAGAATTGAAGAAATCATAGCGTTATGGCAGCCTATTGTAGAGAAGTATGCTGACAAACGCTTTATTTTTACCATTTCTCCTATACGGCATATTAAGGATGGTTTGCACGAGAATAATCTGAGTAAATCTGTATTACAATTAGCCGTAGAGCGGTTGGTCAATATCTCTTACGATTCCGTATTGCAAAAACCACTTTATTTTCCTGCCTACGAAATTGTTATGGACGAACTGCGAGACTACCGTTTTTATGCTGACGATATGCTTCATCCCAGTGCAGTAACTGTATCCTATATATGGCAGCAGTTTGTGCATGTGTTCGTTTCTACTGCTACGCAACAGGAGATGGATAAATTGCATAGTTTATGGCTTAATCGTAATCATCGTTCTTTACATCCCGGAAGCGCAGAAGATTCAGCATTCAAAAAGCGCACAGAACAACAATTCCGTGCGCTTAAAGATGTTTATCCGTGGCTGACTTAAATACGCTCTAATGAACTGATTTTCATCCAACCGACGTTATTCCCGACATGGATGTTACACCAATCGCCTAAGGTCTCATGAATAGTTACCTTTGTCCCTTCGTGTAAAGTGAATAACTCCGTCCCCGAGCGGTCTGGAGAAGCTTTGACGTTCACGATTCCTTGTGTAATGATAGCCTCTTGGCGGAGATTATCTCTGCGATGAAGACTACCGGCATTAGCGCAAGAACTAATAGAGATAATCAAGGATACAAGTGCAACGTAGAAAGCTGTCTTACGCAACCACTGCTCTTTACTTAAAGCAAAGAGTAGGAAACCGATTAGGACCAAAAGAAACGTAATAATACTGATATTCATCCACGTTTTCTCACGCAGCGTATTGCGAATGGCTTGTAACCATGACTTGATAAAGAAAGCTTGATTATCCTCCACATTATCAATTATGCGTGATTGTGCAAAGGCAAGATTATATTTGGCATCTTTATTACGAGGATCCAAACGCAGACAGCGCTCATAAGCGAGAATAGCTTGAGCTAACTCGTCTTGTTTAAAATAAGCATTACCTAAGTTGTAATATGCTTCTGAATTTGGTTGCTCTGCAATGATTTCTTCATAGGCTTTTGCAGCTTCGGCATAGCTGCCGTCTGAATATAATTGGTTAGCCTCGCTCAATAGCGTTACTAATATTACTAATAACAGTTTCATAAGTTCTGGTTTTCAAGTTGGTTAATGAGTTCCGTTGTCATGTCATATAGTGTTTGCATTTGGCTGTCGGCTGATGGCGCATAACGTGCAAACTCTGCTGTTGAAACGACTTCGGTGGCTTGTTGAATAAGTTCCTCACTGATATTTTTGCTACGTAAAATCTCAGCAATTTTATCTTTGCTCAAATCGGCTGTAGGAATAGAGAGACGGTCGGACAGGTAACTGACAGCTGCACGCTCAATCTCTTCGTAGAATGCGGTCTTATTGCCTTCCGATAGCAATTTTTTAGCTTGCTTAAGACGCTTTTGAGCTACTTTATTGGCTTTCTTGTAGCGTACTCGGGTGAGATCCGCATTCTCGCGTATTTTCTTATGGAAGACTATGAGTAACACGATGGCAAGCAATAGAGGAATAAGGTAACACATCCAGTAGGTTAGGCTGCCAAAAACGAGTCCGCTTTCTGCTTTAGTCCTCGTCTTGTCGGTATTCGTGTGAATATAGCGGATATCTGAACCAAACTGCTGCACATCTTCTTTATTTACGAAATTTTGTACTACAGCTTGAGTGGCATCTGAGTCGCCGGAACCTTTTATTACGTGCAGAGTATATTCCGGAGTACGGAGCGTCTTATATTGATTGTCTTGGGTGTCGAAATAGGAGTAGGCAATAGCCGGAATTACATAGTCTCCGCTTGCACGAGGAATCGCCAGATATTCAATCTCTTTCTTACCGGATACGCCGTTGGTGGTTGTTTTGAAGTTGTTGTTTACTTTTGGATCATATGCTTCAAAACCTTCCGGCCAGTCAACAGTCGGGGTCTTGAGTAACTTCATGTTACCGGTGCCTTGGATGTCAATCTTGATTGTAACGGCTTCGTTTGTCTTAAGTTCCGTTCCGGAAATAGCAGAAGCCATCGTAAAGCGTCCTACCCCCCCTGAGAAGCCTGCAGGTTTGCCTGACGGAAGAGATTGTACATGAATTGTTACCCCCGGTGCCTTAAGTGCCTTTGTCACATTGGTATACGAACCGAAGAAATCATCAAAAATGGAACGAACTTGTGCGCGGGTTTGCACGCGTAGAACGGCTTCGAAAGTAGCCGGATCGATAACAATATCTCCGCTGTGTTGCGGATAGAGTAGTGTGCGATATAGGGTCGCTGTCTGGTAATTGCGACCATTATAGTGCTCTAATTCTGTCTGTATCTCTCCTTGTTCAATGTCTTGCTTTAGGAAACCGGTATATTCCGGAAGTTTGGTATTATTAGTCAATTGTGCTACATCTACACCGGCAAAATATAGTTTATATGAGAGTAGAATAGCCTCTTGTTCATGTACTTTTGTTTTACTAACGATTGTGCGTACAAAGATATTCTCCGAACTTGTTGAAGATGCCGTTGAAGCTGTTTGTGTATTGCTTGTGGCTTGCTGTCCGGCAACAGATGATGGTTGTTGGGGATTATCTGCCGGCAGAACGGTAATACGGACCCCATTCGAAGTATATCGGTCGCTGCCTACTGAAATTTTAGCCGGCTGAATAGTGAACGAACCTTCTTTCGTCGCCATCAACGTATATGTATATGTCAGTTGGAAGGAGGATGTACGCTTACCGTTAACGAATGAGGTCGAAGAAGACTGCGAGGTGTAGGGACCTGCTAAATAATCGAAGTCCGTAAACTCCGGTGCCTGTAAGTCTTTTGCGCGCTGATTAATGCTATAGGTTAGTTGGAATGGTTTGCCAACCACTACCTGAGATGGCGCTTGTGCGCGGAACTCCACCTCTTCTGAATGTAAACTAATGCCTATAACTAGGGCGAATAGTGTTATTAAGATATATCTTAGTTTAGTCATAGTCTTACCACTCTTTTTCAACTCTGCGTTTGGAGCCTTGTTGACGTTGCAATTTTTCTTGTGTCTCCTGCTCGTCTTGTTCTAATGCTTGCAGGATTTGTTCTGCAGTCTCTTGATCCATTTGTTGTTCTTGCTGTTGCTGTTCTTGCTGTTGCTGTTGTTGGTCTTGATTCTGCTCTTGTTGTTGCTCTTGTTGCTGTTGTTGATTTTGGTTTTGTTGGTTCTGCTGTTGTTGCTGTTGTTGCTGTTGTTCGAGCAGTTGCATCGCTTTTACCAAGTTGTAGCGTGTATCATTATCCTTCGGATTAGCTCGCAATGATTGCTGATATGCGGCAATTGCTTTGTCGTACTGCTGCTGCGCGAAGAGGCTGTTCCCTAAATTATGATATGTCTGCGCAGCCTTTTGCTTGTCTTTTTTAGCATCAATGAACTGTGACGCTTTCACATACTCTTCTCCAGCTTCTGGATATTTATTTTGGCGGAA